>PWFW01000048.1 GCA_003554225.1 Halanaerobiaceae bacterium
ATCAACGTTACTTTATATAATTACTCCTGGGGCAGATGTCATTAATTGCCTATAAAAATTATTGGATTTTGACTAATTAGAGGGTTTTGCTTTAATAACAGGATGAGTTTCTAAGAGAAATCCCCAGGAGCACTAATATTATGGAGGAATAATTAATGGAGGTATAATTATGTTATATGAAGGCAAGGTTTATCGACCTCCCAGCGAAAGCGGCAGTTTGATACTTCAGCTGACAGTTGGCTGTCCTCACAACAGCTGCTTCTTCTGCAGCATGTACCGCCAGCAAAAATTTAAGATGAAATCACTGCAGGAAATCAAAGAACATGTACTGAATGCCCGGCAATTTCAAAGTGGACCTGTCAGGACCGTTTTTCTGGCCGATGGTAATTCTATAATTATGAAGACCGAAAGACTGGCCCGGGCCCTTTCCTTCATCACGGAGATCTTTCCCGAGGTTGAGCGCATTACCAGCTACGGATCGGCCCGGTTTGTAATATTGAAGTCAGAGGTTGAGCTCAGGAAGCTGAGAGAAGAGGGCCTGAACCGCATTCACACCGGGATGGAGAGCGGCAGTCGGGAAGTCCTGGAAATAATCAATAAGGGCAGCACTCCTGAAGAAATTGTGGAGGCCGGAAAAAGAGTCAGGGCAGCCGGGATGGAACTCAGTGAATATTATCTGGTAGGGGTGGGAGGAGATGAGCATACTGCTGAGCATGCCCGGGAAAGTGCACGGGTCATCAACCGGATTAATCCTGAATTTATTAGATTTCGCACCTTTATTCCCATCCCTGGCACAGAACTTTATCAGCAGTATCAGCAGGGTGATTTTAAGCTGTTGAGCCCCCATCAGGCTTTAGCGGAGATTAAGATCTTTCTGGAAAATCTTTCCGGGATTAACTCCCGGGTTTTAAGCGATCATATTTCTAATTACTGGGATATTTCCGGTGAACTGCCTGGAGACCGGGAAAGGATACTGGCAGAAGTGGAGCAGGCCCTTAAAATTGACGAATCAAAGTTCAGAGATCCCGCCCGGGGCAGGTTATAACTCAGGAAAGGGGGCTATTTCATGATATCCAGAATTGAGATAGAAAAAATTGTCAGCAGGGCTGACTGGCTGAAAGAGCTTATTTATCAGCCTTTGCAGGAGATAGAGCTGGAAATTGCTGAAAGCGATAACTACATACCCTTTCAAAAGGCCGAGACTCTGGATTATTTGCCGATCAAAAATAACACAGCCTGGGGCCAGGAATGGGGATCAGCCTGGTTTCGAGGAAGCTATCAGATTGCTGCTCGAGTTCGGGATGAGATTACTGCCCGGGAGGACTGCAGACTGCTGCTGGCGGCTGAAACTGGAGGTGAATCCCTGGTTTATATCGATGGCCAGCCTGCTGGTGCTCTGGATCGCCAGCATGGAGAAATCCTGCTGCAGAGTAGCGAGCTTGAACCAGGTTCCCACCGGATCATGATTCAGAGCTATGCCGGTCACCGGGTGCCTGAGATAACCCCGATGCCCACCGAGCTCCAGAAAAATCGCTTTACCGAAGCTGATTTTCTCACAGAGCTGCCGCCGGTTTATCAGCACTGTCGCCTTGTTATGCGCAATCAGGCTGCCTGGAAGCTTTACTTTGATCTGACCACTCTGCTGGAGGTCGCCCGGGGACTGCCCCGGGAAAGTCTGCGCAGTCATCAACTCTTTAAGGTTCTCTCCCGGACCGTCGACCAGATTACCTGGGAAACAGAGGACAGGGAAAAGAGAAACAGAGAGTTTGTCAGAGCAGCAGAGGAACTGGCTCCGGAACTGGCAAAACAGAACAGCCCCACCACCCCGGAGCTTAATCTGATCGGTCACGCTCACATCGATATTGCCTGGCTCTGGCCGCTGGCAGAAACCCGGCGCAAGTGTGCCCGAACCTTTGCCACTCAGCTTCGTCTTCTCAAGGAATATCCTGATTATCATTTTATTCAGAGTCAGGCCAAGGCCTATCAGCTGGTCGAGGAATATTATCCCGATATTTTTGCCGGAGTCCAGGAAGCAGCTAAATCCGGACGCTGGGAGGTTGAGGGAGCAATGTGGGTTGAGTCTGATACCAATCTGCCGGCAGCAGAATCCCTGATTCGCCAGCTGCTTTATGGCAAAAAATATTTTTCTCATAAATTTGGAGTGGAATCCCGTCTGCTCTGGCTGCCTGATGTTTTTGGCTACAGCGGCAATTTGCCTCAGATTATGTCAGGCTGCGGAGTTGATTATTTTGTCACTTCCAAAATTGGCTGGAACGATACCAATACTTTTCCTTATGATCTTTTTCGCTGGCAGGGGATTGATGGTTCTGAAGTTCTGACTCATTTTATCAAGGGAACCTATAACGGCCAGACCGATCCTAAAAGTCTCAGGGAGACCTGGGAGATGTTCAGCCAGCCCGAGCATTCCAGCAGAATAATTCATTCTGTGGGATATGGAGATGGCGGGGGTGGGGTCACCAGCAGGCAGCTGGAGCTGGCCCGCCGTCAGCAGGATCTGGAGGGCACGCCCCGGGCCAGCTTTGGACCTGTCAGAAAATTGCTGGATAAACTTGAAGAAAACCGGGAAGAATATCCAATCTGGCAGGGAGAGCTTTATCTGGAATATCATCGGGGAACCTACACCACCCAGGCCTGGAGCAAGCGCAATAACCGCCGCCTGGAGAATCTTCTCCGGGAGGCGGAATTTTTTGCTGTTCTGGCCTATTTGCAGGGAAGGGAGTACCCGGCTGACAGCCTGAAAAACTGCTGGCAGCAGGTCCTGACCAATCAATTTCATGATATCCTGCCTGGAACTTCCATAGCTGAGGTTTATCGGGACTGCGATCGGATTTATGGCGAGGCTGCCGCTGAGCTGGAGCAGCTGATTGCGGAGGCTGTCAGAGCAGAGGGAGAGCAGAACAACAGCATCCAGCTGGTTATCACCGCCTGGAATACCCTGACCCGGGAACGTCAGGATCTGCTGAAAATTCCCTGGAACAATTACCAGGAGGATAATGAAAATCCTCTATCTCTGCTTAAAAAAATCGGCAGCTATAATCCCCCTGAGATGGATCAGGATCTTAGAGAATTTAAATCAGCTGCTGACCTGGCTGCTGGAAAGCCGACAGCAGTTGATGATGAAGGCAATATCTGTCCCCTTCAGGTTACCGAAGATTATCTGCTGATATCACCGGGAAGGACAGCTGCTCTCAGCAGTAAAAATATAACTCTTTATCTGAAATCCAGCTCAGCTGACAGTCAACCGGAAGCGAGTGATATTGACAGTAATCTGAATGGCGAGGCTGTTTCTCTCGAGATTGCAGCTGAAGGAAGCAAGCAGGAGCAAGGCTGGCCTGACAGTCAGCCCGACAGGAGCACTAGAGCTCAAGGTCTGAAAGATAAACAGCAGAAAGG
>PWFW01000008.1 GCA_003554225.1 Halanaerobiaceae bacterium
ACAGATCCCTGGCAGGTGAGATTGGCCATACCACTGTGGCTGAAGATGGACCCCGCTGCAACTGCGGGGATTACGGCTGCCTGGAAACCGTTGCCTCCGGGCCGGCTATTGCCAAGATGGTGCGGACCAGAATCAAGCGGGGGCGAGAAAGCAGGATAACTGATATGGCTGCTGATATGAGTCAGATTACCGGCGAGCTGGTCTTTGAAGCGGCCAGGCAGGGTGATGATTTATCCCGGCAGGTGCTGGAAGAAGCTGGCAATTACCTGGGTATTGGCATAGCCAATTTAATAAATATCATGGATCCGGAACTGGTGCTGGTAGGAGGAGGAGTCTCCCGGGCTGGAGATTATGTGTTTGCCAGCCTGAGGCAGGCGGTTACCAGTAAAACCATGGAATCTCCTCCACCGATAAGTTCGGTTAAACTGGGAGAGGAAACCGGTGCCATTGGTTCTACGGTGCTGATCCTGGAAGAGCTGTTCAAGGCTCCTGAAAGCTTTTTATCAGAGGTAAGGGGGTGAATACTGCCAGCAAATACTTTTACTGTCAGGCAAAATTAATCGGAATATTGTTAATCTCAGGATTTGGGGAAGAAGATCAAACTGAAGTAAATTTGTTGCCTGTTTGAATTTAAACAAATACCACTGGGGAGGTATAAAAGTGAAAAAATTATTTATTTTTGCACTGACATTTTGTCTGCTGCTGTCCTTTGGCGCTGCTGTTGAAGCTGACAGTCTCGATGGTGAGCTGATAATCGATGCCTATACCAGCGATCCAGCTCCCAGAGCAGCCATGAATGAGATGGTTGAGACCTTTCAGGAGATGCATCCTGACCTTGATATTGAGCTGAATATCACCGCTCATGAAGACTTTAAACACGCTATTAGAACCTGGCTGGCTTCTGATACTCCGCCTGATGTCTTTACCTGGTTTGCCGGGGAAAGAGCGGAGTACTTCGTTAGAAATGATCTGATTAGAGATATTACCCATATCTGGGAAGAAGAGGGCCTCTTTGATTTATATGCTGAAGGCTACCAGAGGGAAAGCATTTTTGATGACAGAGCCTACTTCCTGCCTCATCAAACCTATATCTGGGGAATATTTTATAATCAGGAAATCTTTGCTGACCTGGGCCTGGAAGAGCCAGAAACCTGGGATGAGCTGATTGAGGTTTGCGAAACCCTAAAAGAAAATGACATTATTCCCTTTACTATCGGCTCCCGATTTGAATGGACCACAGCTGGCTGGTTTGATCATCTCAATATCAGAATCAACGGTTTTGATTTTCATCAGGAATTTGTCACCGGGGAAGTACCTATGACCGATGACAGGGTAGTAAGGGTATTTGAAAAGTGGAAAGAGCTGATTGATGCGGATTACTTTATCGAATATCCCGCCTCCTATTCCTGGCATGAAGCCCTGGAATACATGGAGGATGATGAAGCAGCAATGTATCTCATGGGCTCCTTTATCCATGATTCGGCCACCGATGAACTGAGCGAAAAATTAACCTTCTTCCCCTTCCCGGCAATCGAAAAATCTCCTACTGCAGTTGAAGCACCGATTGATGGTTATATGATGCCGGTTCATGCTCAGAATGTCGAGGCCGGCGAAGAATTCCTCAGATTTGCCGCTTCGGTAGAGGGTCAGCAGAACTGGGTAGAAGATGTTGGCCGGGTAGTTCCCAATCCTAATGTCCCGGAGGAAGCCTATGATGAAGAAACCTTAAGAGAAAGAGAAATGATTGACGCAGCTGAAGGTATTGCCCAGTTCCTTGACCGGGATATGGAAGAGGACTTCGCCATAACCATGATGGGCTATCTGGTGGAGTTCTGGGAAAATCCCGATCATTATATGGATGTTTTAGAGAGGCTGGAGGAGGAAAGACAGTTCCACTTTGAGCAGTAAATAAACGGATAAGAATCGATTCTTCGAATTTAAACCCGGTTACCTGAGAAACACCAGACAAAACCTGAATTTCTGCAGAAGTTCTTAATGGTTCAGGAGTTTCAGCAACAAGTGCAGCAATATCACCATCAATTCAGGAGTTTCAGCACCAAGTGCAGCAATTTCAGCAACAAGCAAAGCTAAATACCAAAGGGGCTGCCCGGGAAATCCATTCCGGGCAGCCCTAATCCTTAATCCTTAATCTATAATCCATTATCCCTATTACTTTTTCCTTTATTCCTAAAGACCTATTCCCGCGATTCTCAGCAATTTTAGTGTTCCTGGAGGAGTTGATTACTTTGAAGAGGGAAAAATTTTTTAGTCCCTGGTTTTTCCTGATACTGCCCCTGCTGCTCTACGCCATCTGGGTTGTTATACCTGCTCTCTACACCTTTTTTCTCAGCTTAACCAGCTATGATGGACTGCTGGCTCCAGAATTTATCGGCCTCTTTAATTATGAAAGGCTATTTTCCCATGAAACCTTTTATATATCCTTACTGAACAACCTGCGCTGGGTAGTTGTATTTTTGCTTGTTCCGGTAACCATGGGGCTGTTTCTGGCCATTCTTTTGAGCAAAAATATTCCTGGAGCTCGATTATTTAAGGCCCTGATTTATTCACCCATGGTGCTGGCGCCGGTAGTTATCGGCCTGATCTGGACCTGGATCTACAGCCCCAGAAGCGGGCTTTTAAACCACACTTTAACCCTGGTGGGTCTGCAGACTCTGACCCGGGGCTGGTTGAGTGACCCTGATATTGCCATCTATGCCATAATATTTGCCGGAGTCTGGCGGCACACTGGGTATGTCATGCTTATCTACCTGGCCGGTCTGACTTCCATCTCACCCACCCTGATTGAAGCAGCGCGAATAGATGGAGCCAGTGCCTGGCAGAGGTTCCGCCATATCATATTCCCCCTGCTCAAGCCCACCACAACCATTGTGATTGTCATAACCATGATTGAATCACTCCGGGCCTTCGATTTCGTTAATATTATGACCGATGGGGGACCTTTTCGTCAGACTGAAGTGCTGGCTAACTTCATGTATAAGGAGGCCTTTGCCCGCTACAACATGGGCTACGGGGCTTCAATTGCAGTCATCCTATTCCTGATAATGGTTGTCTTTATCTTCATTTATGTGATTCAGCGCAGAGAAGAGCACGGTGGAGGTGAGAGAGTTGTTTAGCTCAACTATTGCCGGTTTAATCGGATTATCCTGGTGGAAAAAAATATCTACAGCAATCATGTTTATTGCCATATTACTCTTCGTGCTGGTCTGGATATTACCACTGGCCGGAGCAATTTTTACCGCTCTGAGACCACTCCAGGATTTAAGGGCCCATGGTTTCTGGAGTATCCCCCAGCAGATTACTCTGGAAAACTTTGCTGTTGCCTGGGATCTGGGAAATCTTAATACCTATCTGAAAAATAGTTTTATCATCACAATCCCTTCTCTTCTCG
>PWFW01000029.1 GCA_003554225.1 Halanaerobiaceae bacterium
GTCAGAAAAGTGCAGGCAAGCAGAGAGGAGGAAAGATGGCAGAAATTTTTGTAACAGCGGGCGAAACCTCTGGAGATATCTATGCTGCCCGGGTGGTAGAGGAGCTCAGGCTGATGATTCCCGGGATTACCATAACCGGGATGGGCCGCAGCCGCCTGGCCCGACAGGGGCAGCAGCAGTATATTAAGGCCGGCCAGGGTGAAATTGGACTGAGCGGGGGTTTGAGGAGCATCGGTCAGCATCTAAATAGGATTAAACTTCTCCAGCAGAAGGCTGCTGAAACCTCTCCTGATGCCGCCCTGCTGGTTGATTATTCCGGATTTAATATGTATCTGGGCCGCAGGCTGCGAAAAGAGGGCCTTCCTGTTGTTCATTATATTCCTCCCACAGCCTGGGTCTGGGGCTACTGGCGGGCAAAATGGCTGGCCCGTCAGGACATCAGAGTGGCTGCCATTTTTCCTCAGGAAGATGAAGTATACCGCCGGGCCGGAGCCCGGAGTGAGTTTGTCGGCCATCCTCTGCTGGATGAAATTTCTCAACCCCGAAAACAGCGGCTGGCAAGGGAAAATCTCAGTGAGTATCTAAAGCTGGCAGGCAGGGGTGAGCTGAACAGTGGTGATCGAGTGCTGGCTCTGCTGCCCGGCAGCAGAGATCAGGAGATTGAAAAGCTGACCCGCCCCCTGCTGGAAGCTGCCGGGAAACTGAGCCGGGATTTTTCTCTCCGGATAATCATTCCCCAGGATTCGGAGCGTGATGCCTCGCTGCTGGCAGATTATGCCGATCTTTTCAAGCTGGAGGTTGAAGTGCTGGCCAATCGCAGCCGAGAGGTGCTGGCAGCCAGCGATCTGGCTCTGGTGGCTTCCGGTACCGCTACCCTGGAGGCCGCTCTTTTAAACTGCCCTCAGATTATTATCTATCAGACAGGGAAGCTAACTGCTCTGCTGGCCAGGCTGCTGGTTAAAACTGATTATGTCGGGCTGCCCAATATTGTAGCTGAGCGCAGCATAGTTCCGGAATTGATGCAGGATGATGTTAAAGGTGATATAATATATAAAGAGGCCCGGAAATTACTGGAGGATCCCAGGATGATCCGGCAGCAAATAGAAGGTTACAGAGAGATTCGTAGCCGGCTGGGAAGCCCGGGGGCCGCCAGACGTACAGCTGAACTGGTTCTCGAGGAAGCCGGGCTGGAAGAGAGAGCATAGCAACAGATGCCAGAAGATCAGGAGGTATCATAATCCCTTGTCTGCCACAAGAAGTTTTAGGCTTTTGCTCTTATTTATCTTAATATTCCTGGTAATAATAGCTGTCCCGGGTGGCTGTGAGCAGGACAGGGAGGAGGAAGCACCCAGCCCTGACACTGAGGCAGAGGATCCCCTGGGTCTGGAACCGGGGCAGGTAGTCCGCAGAGCCCGGCTGACCCTCTACAGCGAGGATGGCAGTTCTCGCTGGGAAGTTCGGGCTGAGGAGGCAGTTCGCAGGGAAAGAGCAGCTGAAATTACCCTGAAGCCGGTGCTGGTTGACTCCTTTCTGGATGAGAATGGAGGTTTTACCGGAGAAGCGGTCTATGATCTGAGGGGCGAAGAGGGTCTTTATCTGGAAGATGACCAGGTTTTAACCCTGAAGGGCGATGCCCGACTGGAAAGCAGAGAGCTGCTTTTCCGCTCTTCCAATATCAGCTGGCAGCAGCGGGATAACCTGATTTTCTCCCGGGAAAGAACCACTATTGAAGGAAAAAAATTTACTGCCAGTGGTCAGGGTTTTGAGGCCGAAGCGGATTTGAGCAGATTGCATCTGCAGAGCAGCGAGAGAGAAAAAGCCCGAATTGTCTGGGAGGGAAGTATAGATGAAAGAGAAAATTTTTAGCTTAAGCTTGAGAAACTGGTTTTCAATACTGCCGGCAGCAGCTGCTAAGGCAGTTCTTATTAAGGCAGTTCTTATTAAGGCAGCTCTTATAATGATAATTGCTGTTAGGATCTTTGCTGCATGGATTTTTGCTTTAAGGATTTCTCCTGGTAGAAAATCTGTTTTTGATAGTTTTAAATTCTGCCTGACGGCTATCCTGTTAGTTATTTTTATTCTGGCAGCAGCCCTGCCCGGTCAGGCTGCCTATCAGGAACTTGAGGGTGACGACATTTATATTTCTGCTCTGGAAGAGGAGGATGAATATCTCTTTGAAGTCCGGGGCAATGCTCGCTTTAAAACCGAAGATTTTGAAGTTAGCGGAGATGAAGCTGATTTTAACAGTTTCACAGAAGAAGTTGATTTTCGCGGCAATGTGGTTTTTTCCAGCGAGGAAATCACTATAACTGCCGGAAATCTTATCTATCAACTGGAACAGGAAAGGGCTATCTTTTCCCAGGAAGCCCGGGTTAAATACCAGGGGCTTGATGCCACCGCTGAAGAAGTGGAGTACCTGGCTCAGGAAGAGATGATCTATTTAACCGGGGGAGTGGAAGGTGTACGCAACGGGGAGGAATTTTCCGCCCGGGAGGTTGAGATTAATCTGACAGAGGAAAAGATTAACCTTAAGGGACAGGCCCGGATCAGACTGCCGGGAGGAGGCGAATGATTTGCTGAAGGCCAGCAAACTGATTAAGGAATATGGCAAAAACAGGGTGGTAGATCAGGTTGAACTCGAAGTAAACCGGGGGGAGATTGTTGGCCTCCTGGGTCCCAACGGAGCCGGCAAGACCACCACCTTTTATATGATTGTTGGTTTTATAGAACCGCTGCAGGGGAGAATATATCTTGATGAGCAGGATATTACCAATCTGCCGATGTATGAAAGGGCCCGGAAGGGTATAGGTTACCTGCCCCAGGAGGCTTCGGTTTTCCGTAAACTTACGGTGGAGGATAACCTGCTGGCCATACTTCAGGGCCAGAATCTCACCGATCAGGAAATCCAGGAGAAGGCTGACAGTTTACTGAAGGAATTTTCCATCGATCACTTAAAGGAGCGCTATGGTTACCAGCTTTCTGGAGGAGAGCGGCGCCGGGTAGAGATAGCCCGTTCTCTGACCACAGACCCTTCCTTTATCCTGCTGGATGAACCTTTTTCTGGGATAGATCCCATCAATGTCAATGATATTCAGGAAATTATCAAATATTTAAAGGAGAAGGGTCTCGGGGTGCTGGTAACAGATCACAGCGTTCGGGAGACTCTGAATATCACTGACCGTTCCTATATCATGCATGAAGGAGAGATTCTTCTTTCCGGCAGTTCCGATGAAATTGCCGATGATAAGCTGGCCCGGCAGTTTTATCTGGGGGAGAAATTTCGGATGTAAGAGAGCCTGTTTCCTTTGGTTGATTGCGGATTATTCTTGATGTTACTGGATGCATTTAAATTTTTCTGGATGGATCTAAATGCATCTAATAAATGCA
>PWFW01000005.1 GCA_003554225.1 Halanaerobiaceae bacterium
ATCACCATGCACAGCCAGGAAATGACTCTGGACGATATCTTTATTGAAGTCACCGGGATGGAAGAGTCCAATCTCCATCGCCCTGATAACCGCCAGCATGACCAGGAGGCAGGTGGGCTCAATGATTAACTTCCGCTCCCTGCTGCTGGGCGAGCTCCAGCGGCTGCAGAAATACCACATTATCACCGCCAGCATTGTGGTAGCCTTTTTCTGGATCGGAGCCCTCCACCTGCTGGAGACCGGCGATATCACTTTTTTCTTCACCCTGGTTGTCTTATTTGACATAGTCTCGATGTCAATCGTGCTGATCGGAGTCACCATCTTCTTCGAAAAACAGGAGGGGGTCTTAAAATCCCTCTTCGTGGCGCCCATCTCCCGCGCTGAGTTCATCTCCGCCAAGACAGCGGGCAATCTCATTTCCAATCTGATTACTATTCTGCTGGTATATATCTATGCTCTGATCTTTACCGAAATCAGCCTCAATACCGCCGCTCTGCTGGGAGCCATTATCCTGATTGGTATCTTTCATTCGCTGGTCGGTTTTCTGATTATCTACCGCTGTCAGAGCTTCACCGAACTTCTCATCGGGATGATGAAGTATTTTCTCGTTATGATGCTGCCGGTGATGCTGGAATACCTGGGAGTCTTCACCGGCGAAATCATCAGCAATCTGGTCTATCTAATTCCCACCAAGGCCTCGGCTGTGGTGATTGAGGGCGTCACCGGTACTGCCGGCAGCGGAGAGCTCCTCTTTTCGGTGCTCTATCTGATTGTCGGCTCCCTGGTCCTGGCCTATTTTGTCTTTACCGGATTCAAAAACTTTGCCGCCCGGGAAAGTGGTGCTTAAAATGAATAAAAAACCGAAGGATAAATTAACTGACAGTAGAGCCGGCAGCCCTGCTGAAAAGCAGGCCAGTAATCAGGACAATAATCTGATTGGCAACCCAGGCGGAAACTCAAATAATAATCCTAAGGGAAACCTGTCAGGCGGCCCAGCTGGCGGAGAAAACGGCAGTTCCTCAGCTGTAAGTCTCTATCTGGTCTTTGTCAAGAGTGAATTTAAAAGGTGGGTCCGGGAACCCCTGACCAGAGTTATGGTCGCATATCCGCTGATCTTCGGGCTCATCGGCCGCTATCTCCTGCCCTATATTGAAGAAAATACCGGTCTGGTCATCGCCCTCTATGCCGATCTGATTCTGGTAATGCTGACCCTGATAATGCCGCTGATATTCGGGATCCTGATGGGATTTGCCATCCTCGATGACCGGGATGATAATGTTCTGCCGGCGGTAAAAGTAACTCCTCTGGGGCTAAACAAATACTTTTCTTTCCGGATAATCATGATTTTTATCTGCACCATCCTGGCCTGCCTTTTTGTCATTCTCTTTTCCGATATCGCCGATCTGGGAACGGGAAGGGTAATTTCAATCGCGGTGCTGGCATCGCTGGCCGCTCCTATGACCGGCCTCTTTATCAACATTTTTGCCAGCAATAAGATTGAAGGTTTCGCCATTTTCAAGGGCTTCGGCACCCTGTTATTTTTTCCCATCATTGCCCTGTTCTTTACTGATTTCAAGGAACTCTTCTTCGCCTTCGCCCCGGGATTTTTCCCGGCCAAGGCCATCAGCAGCATTATCCGCGGCGATGAGATGATGTTTTTGAGCTATAATCAGTACATTTTCTGGGGCTGGGTCTACGGGATTGTCCTGAACCTGATCGCCTTCCGCTATTTTAGAAAGAAAAGGAAGATCTAACGGCTTTCAGCCTTTTGCCGGTATAATTTGCTCTGCCCTACCTGGTTGCTATCTAACTGGCTCTTATCCAACCTGGCTCTTTCATAACCTGCTGTCACGCCAGCTCCTCAGCAAACTTCTTGATATTATCATCCTTGATTTTTGACTCGCTCTTTTCAACTCCAGCCACCTTCTTAATCATGGCCCGGGAAATAAAGCTCATTTTATCCAGATTAAATTCGTGACCAAAGAACCCTCTAGCAGCAGCTTTCTCCAGAAGTTCTGCAGGAAAGGCGTTTTTCAGCTGCTCCCGGGCCTTTTCCTCTTCTTCGGCACAGCAAATAAAAAGACCCAGCTGCTTTACCTGCAGCAGCTTATCCAGATTTCCCTGACAGAATTCCCTGACTGATTTTTGAATTTTCCCGATGTGGATTGAGCCTCCAACAATTACCCGCTCATAGTCCTCGATCCTGACATTCCGGGAAGCCCGCTCCTGCAGATTAATAATTTTTACTTCCCCCTTAAGCTCTCCAGCCAGTTTTTCAGCGGCTTTCCGGGTGGTACCATGTTTTGAGGCATAAGCCAGTAAGGTTTTCATCTTGCATTTTCCTCTCTATTTTTGATTATAATTTCTGGTTCAATACATCAATACAGTTAAAAGGCATTAAAGGCATTCTCCAGAGCCTTGAGATAGGCTTTGCTGCTGACGGTTGCCCCTGCCACAATATCGACCTTCAGGCTCTGTTTTTCCAGAACCTGAGTGAAAATTTTATCCGCCAGCTCGCCGTCTACCACCGTCATATCATCCAGCACATTTATCTCTGTGATAACTCCGTTTTCCACCACAACCTCCAGCTCATTTGACCATCTGCGAAAATCATAACTGCCGGAATACCTGCCATCTTCCTGCTCCAGAGGATAAATCTCTTCGATTTCCAGAGCAGCCCCCTCCTTAAGCCCCCGGGAGAAGTAAAAGAGAGATACCGCCGTACCCAGGATGATCAGTCCCAGGACGATCAATATAACTCTGATTATCTTGCCTTTGTTCTTACTCATTTTTGATCCTGCTCCCTATAAAAAATTTCAGGCCAAAATTTCGGGAAATATATCTCAATCATCTCACTGGAATATAAATTTTCATCCAGGAATCCGGGTCCTCGGCCCCTTTGAAATTTTCATCATAAACCTGAATATCAAAGTGATGGGCCAAACTATAATCTGAATCCTCCAGCCAGTCATAGGCCAGCTTAAAGGCCTGACTATAACCGCCATCTTTAAATTGATGGGTAAAAACAGCATACTTTGCTGCCGGAACAACCTTGACGAAACATTCATCCGGGATTGCCCCTATCTCCGTAACCTCCACCGCTACCAGGCAGCAGTGCCTGGGGGTCTTATTTTGACCACCGGGGATATCCTGATGCAGTTCATAGCCCAGCTCGATGTTAGCATGTTCAATTTTGAACATAAATTTTTCAAAACTGTTCCACAGGCCGCTTATGTCGATATCGCCAACTTTCTGACCGGTTTCAACAAGCCCCACCAGCAGCATTTTTTCTCTGGTAATAATTTCAGGTTCCATCTGACACCTCCTCTTTCTCAACCTGTTCTTTTATTCTCATCCCTTTCTTTTTTCAT
>PWFW01000068.1 GCA_003554225.1 Halanaerobiaceae bacterium
CGATCAGGGAGATTCTCGATGGCAAATGTCCGATCGAACTCGGTCGTCATCGATGCGACCAGTTCCAGTAGTTCACCATGGTTGAACTTTCGCGGTGGATGGATGACCAGTCTAGCCTCCGGTAGGACGTCTAATTGCTCGTGAACGAATGAGGTGATGGCACCACGGTTCCCATGGGTAAGTGCCATCCTGACACCATCAGCTCCACGTGAAATTCCTGGCGGCAAGTGGACACTTGGGATCCGAGAAGGGGAGATCTGTTGATCCTGGAAGAGGTGTCCCAAATACTTCTCGCCACGAAGTATAGATTCGTGTTCCCAAGATAGTTTGAGTTCGATTAGCTGGTTAGTCACCCCGAACGACTGTAGGTTGTTGGGTGGCCGGGAGACAAGCAATCGACTCATGTCATGTAGTGATAACTCTGATTCAGAATCCAATTAATGTTGTGAGGCCAGACTCGAATTTGTCTGACGAATCTTTTTCATATATCGTCGCTAGATGATACGCATGCAAGATATTCCTGGAGTGAACTGCCGCTGTTTGGCTTCGGTTGATGATTTCTGGCCTCAGAAGAGCCAGACCTCAGAAATCATCGTTCCGGAAGAGTACGAACGTCGCGATGGATCGCTATCCGTCTGTATCGAAACCGATGATGGTGGAGCAGATAATTGTGCAGAATGCGGTTCCGATTTCGAGTGGAAGTTACGTCTCGATGGCACCACGGTGCGTGTCTGTCCCACCTGTTGACCGCTCTCCTAGTATTGCACGAGATGAATTCGGATAAACTGTGATAAGAACCAATGAAAGATATCATAGAGGATGCACTCGAACACGCGGAACAACTGAGTAGTTCGGAAACAGTTTCGACCGATGAGTTCGGGCCACCAGAGTTCTTGTATGTAGGGATCGGCGATCGTGGAACCACACGACTCATGGGAGAATTGTCACCAGTGGGTTCACAATTGGAGTCCGAGCAACCAATTGAAGACCTTGTGACCAGAGTAGCGTTTCAATCTAAGCTCGCTCAAACACCGGGAGACTTGGACCAAATCGACCAGTATGTCGATGACCCTCAGACACTCAGTGATCTAGATCAGCAAATTGATTGCTGTTTTCTTACCGCAGACCTTAATGAGCCCTCGGTGATCACGAAAATTCTGAGTGTAGCTCAGTCGACGCAAGATAGCCTTGTCATTGCACTCCTTACAACGAGTACTGATCCTGAAAGGGATATAACCCGACAATTACACGAAGTGGTTGGAACAACTGTTCTGATCAAGGACTCCGACTCTCAACTCGACGCAGTCCAACTGGAAGATTCCCGCCAATTCGATACTGATCAATTTGTACAACACCTCATTACCGGTTTTATAAAAGTCGTCGCGGGTCACAATCCCATTCCTGTGGATTATGCAAGGGTATGGGATCAGTGGGATAGTGGAAGGAGTGCAGTGCCATTCTTCGGGAAGTTTCAGCAACCGGAACTCAGGGATGTAGACCTCTCCACGTCCATATCGTTCGTTGGACCATCGACCCACTCGAGTGCTAACTGGTTTGGATACGTGTGGTCTGGACCGTCGTTTACGTTGGAGGAATTTGAGCACCTCCGGAGATCCCTCGATACCACTCTTCGGTCTAATTCGAAAGACAGAGGCGGGATACTCGGATTCGGTGTTGACGAAGGGTTAGAGAAGTCGGTCTTCGTGAGCGGAGTCCAATTTGTCGACGAAGATGTGTGATTCAGAACGTTTGTACACGGCCTGCGATCGCGATTTCCGTCTCAATTGGGAACCAGCTCCTGTTGCTCACAGTCGGTAATTGGATTCTGGGGTTAAAACCAAAGTTCAATTTCTTTTTCGGCTTCATCAGTTGTTGCTGATGCATGGACGAGGTTTCTGACGGCCCTCCCATCACGGTCAGCCTCGGTAAATGAGTCAGACCCGAAATCACCGCGAATTGTTCCTGGTTCAGCAACAGCAGGGTCGGTATCACCAAGTAGCTCTCGGACGCGACTAACCGCATCTTCTCCTTCAAGCAAGCACGCTATCACCGGTCTTTCCTGCATGTACTCGACTAACCCCGGATAATAGCTTTCTCCAACATGTTCGTTGTAATGTCTCTCGAGCAATTCATCTGAGACGTCAACAGTTTTCATCTCGTGGACCTGCAGTCCTTCATTTTCGAATCGTGAGAGAATCTGACCAACTACCGCGTTTTCGATTGCGTCCGGTTTGAACGCAACCAAAGTCTGTTGTGCACACATAACCAAATCTCACTTGCTGGGAAGTTATCAATATTGCTGATATTCTGTGGGTCTCAACTGTAAGATAATGACTGAGATCTGGCGATTAAACATATCTGTTCGCGCGGTGCTAGTCGAGATCGGTGGTCTCGAGAAGGGACGTGTAAACGCTATATGCAACCTCAGTTTGCAAATCATCACACACTCCTGGCGGCAATTCCAGGTAGAGCCCCTCATTTGCATCGTCGCTCAGATAATTGACCGAAACCGTCGGGTGCGTCCCCGGCAAATTGAGTTCCGCAATATCCGTTCTTGTGGGTCGCTCCGTTGCTTCTGCTAGAGATTTGCCCACACGCTGTCGTACGGTTTTATTCATCCGGCCACCTACCTCGATGTGATCGTAACCAGATCGGTGAACCCCGACAACGATATCGAACTCTCGATCGACGATCTGTTGTAGTCCCGGATATCCTCCTACGGAGTTCATAGGCTTTCCAATTCGCCACGTTCGATACGATGTTGATTCCTGTTCGTCAGATTTGAACCCTTGCAACATCCATAACGAGACCTGGATATCATTTTCACGAAATAACTCGTACGTTTGAGCCGCTATATCTCCTGTCCCAGACTCGACGTCGCCAGCGTGTGGTGCCGTAATCAACAAATTAGATTGGACACCGTCATCCTTCAATGTCTCACATAGACCCCCGTTTTCACGTGCTTCACCCAAGTGTTCTTGTGGGATGATCGTTGATACCTCTACTTCGACGTCGCCTTTTCGGACTCCAAGCCGATACAAGTAGTCTTCATGTATCAGAATCGGTTTTTTCGATTCCTCGTGGATTTTCTGGATGCGATAGTGCGTTGAATACGGTGGTTTATCGACTCGGAGGTGGTTTCCCACACTCAATTTTAATCGGTCAGCTAGTTCTCGGGAAATGCTTGCTTTATCACTATATTTCCGTCCAGACGATTTATTTAAGTCCGGGTCACGGATTGGGTGAATACTGGATCGAACCATCTCCCATTTGATAAATGGATGAATTAGTTATAAAACACAGGGGAGATAGAATTAGCAAATAAGATTTGTCAGCCATTAGCTTCTGCCAAAGTCTTATACCGCCGTTC
>PWFW01000061.1 GCA_003554225.1 Halanaerobiaceae bacterium
CAGTAATATCCCCGGCCTATTACCAGATTCTCGCTCGTAATAGATCCTGGAAGTTGACCATGCCCAGCGGTCTGCTGCTTTCAGTCACTACAGGAAGATGATTAATTTCTCTCTCTTCCATAATTTTTAGAGCCTCAGCTGCCAGAAGGTCAGGCTTGACTCGGCTGGGATTGTCTGTCATTACCTCACTTACAATTTTTCTGGATAAACTCTCCTCTTGTTTGCTGACCGCTCTTCTGATATCTCCATCTGTGATAATACCGGTTAATCTGCCTTCCTGATCAATCACTGAAGTTGATCCCATTCTGCTCTCAGTCATTACAAAAAGAGCCTGCTGGATGGTATCGGATTCTTTAACCCTGGGGTTCTGTTTTCTAATTTTAAGCACATCCTCCACTGTGGTTAAGAGTTTCCTGCCCAGTGAACCTCCGGGATGAAAGAGAGCAAAATCCTCGGCAGTCAAACCCTTAAGGCTGGTTAAAGCCATAGCCAGGGCATCACCCAGAGCCAGAGCAGCGGTTGTGCTGGTAGTGGGAGCAAGGCCCAGAGGACAGGCCTCTTCTTCCACCAGAGTATCAAGAACCAGATCAGCCTGTTCTGCCAGAGAAGATTCCGGGTTGGAGGTAATTACTATCAGTCCGGCACCAATGCGTTTCACTGCCGGTATCAAGCGCATAATTTCTCGGGTTTCACCGCTGGTGGAGACAGCCAGAATTATATCATCTCCGGTAACCATACCGAGATCACCATGAAGCGCCTCTCCGGCATGAACAAAATAGGAAGGTGTTCCTGTGCTGGAAAGAGTGGCAGCAATTTTTCGGGCAATTAAACCGGATTTACCAACTCCGGTTAGTAAAACCCGGCCGTTGACCTTATCAATAAGCTTTAGGGCTTTGAGAAACTCCCCATTTATAGCCTCTGCCAGCCGACTGACTGCTCCGGCTTCCACCCTGAGTACCTGCCGGGATCTATCCAGAGCCTGTTTCAGCTTCTGATTATTTTTCATTTCTAAAACCACCTCGGCGCTGGAGCGCATCAAACTCTTTAACCTCTTTCAGCAGAGCCTCCATTTTATTGAGCGGAACCATGGTAGCACTATCACTGAGCGCCTCCTCCGGCCGGGGATGAGTTTCAATAAAGAGGGCCGAAATTCCCAGAGCTGCTGCAGCCCGGGCCAGCGGGCGAACATATTTCCTCTCTCCTCCGGACCTGTCTCCCTCTCCTCCGGGAAGCTGAACACTGTGTGTAGCATCAAAAACCACGGGATAACCTGTCTCCTTCATCCGGACCAGCGAACGCATATCGACCACCAGATTGTTATAACCAAAACTTACCCCTCTTTCAGTCAGCAGGATTTTGCGATTACCGGTGGTTTCAATTTTTTCAATTACCTGTTCTATGTCCCAGGGAGCCAGAAACTGTCCCTTCTTAACATTTACAACTTTCCCGGTATTTCCTGCTGCCACCACCAGGTCGGTCTGCCGGGAGAGAAAGGCCGGAATCTGAATAATATCAAGCACTTCTCCAGCAGCCTCAGCCTCCTCGACGGTGTGAACATCTGACAGCACCGGAACCCCAATCTTATGTCTGATGTCCTCAAGAATATGAAGTCCGCTATCCAGGCCAGGTCCCCGAAAGGAATGGATCGAAGAACGGTTAGCTTTATCATAGGAGGATTTAAAAACATAGGGTATATCTAGAAATTCTGTTATCTCCTTAAGATGACTGGCAGTTTGCAGTGCAATCTCCCTGCTCTCAAGCACACAGGGACCGGCCAGCAGCACTAAGGACTGTTCCGGACTGCCAAAAACAATTTCATTATTTAAGCGAATGCTGGTTGCCATTATAATGCCCCCTTTCTAATAAGGAGCTTTCCCCCTTTCTTCTCTCGGAAAATTCTCTTTCTCAGGTATATATATTCAGCAGCATATCAACCTTAACCGCCTTTATCTTCCTGAAAAATTATCGCTTCAACATCTGCAATATCCTCAGGTCGGTCAACACCCGGACCGTGGTGCTGGCAGATACCAACCCCAATTTTATAACCATTTTCCAGAGCCCTGAGCTGCTCAAGAGATTCGCTCATCTCCAGCGGGGTCGGCTGCAGCGTGGCAAAGTTCAGGAGAAATTCTTTGCGATAAACATAAAGACCGATATGCTGAAGATATCGAGGCTCTACCTCCGGCCCGGAGTCCCGAGAATTATTTTTCCGCAGCGCAGGTATAGCTGCCCGGGAGAAGTAGAGGGCCCGATTCTGCTTATCCACTACCACCTTAACCCGGTCAGGATCTCTGGCAATCTCAGGACCAGCAGGAGCAGCCAGGGTAGCCATCCTGACCTCCTTATCCTGCTGCAGCAGGGTGACAGCCTGATCAATCATATTCGGTTTAATCAGAGGTTCATCCCCCTGGACATTCACAATAATACCAGCTTCCACTTCTTGAACTGCTTCAGCCAGACGATCGGTGCCGCTGCTGTGACTGCTGGAGGTCATTACCGCCTCCCCTCCATATTCTTCAACCACCCTGGCAATCCTGAGATCATCGGTGGCCACCAGGGTCAAATCCAGAACTTCAGCCGCACTCACCTGCTGATAAACCCTGGCAATCATTGGCCTGCCGGCGATCGGTGCCAGCGGCTTGCCTGGAAAACGGGTTGAAGCATAACGGGCAGGTATTATGGCAGCAATCTGCAAGATTAATCACCTCTTTTTCGGAACAGGACCTGCTCCAGTCGAGATTCAAAGCTGTCGACTTCAGGAAAATAACTGGAGAACTCCATTCTGATTTCCAACCGCAGAAGTTCAATCTGCTTGATTTGCAGAAAATCAATCAGCTGCTGATCAAATTTGACCATATCCTTCCTGGTGGTGATCAGAAAATCGACAGCAGCATTCTGCTGAAAAAAATTCACTATCTGCCTGAAATCCTCCCGGCTGTACTTGTGATGATCGGGGAACTCAAAATGACGGAGCACTTCACAGCCCAGCTCTTCCAGGGTTGCCAGAAAACCAGCAGGATTGGCCAGTCCGCTGAAGGCCACCACCCTGCTATTCTCCAGAGATAGCAAATCCAGACGTTCTCCCCGAAAGGACTGGAGACCGGATGGCATATGCCGGGAAAGATAGATAAAATCTGATTCAAAATGAATTTGAATTCGGGAAACAATTTCTTTGATCTTCTCCCGGGAGACAAGATCACTTCTGGAGATAACAATGCCATCCGCCCGCTTCAGAGCTGATTCCGGTTCTCTCAGAAGCCCCCGGGGCAGGAGATAATTATAACCAAAGGGGTTGGTGGCATCAATTAATACCAGATCAAAATCTCTGTCCAGCTGGCGGTGCTGATA
>PWFW01000033.1 GCA_003554225.1 Halanaerobiaceae bacterium
CCCTAACATTGAACAGCTAAAAATACAGTTTAGATACACCTGACTGATTTCAGCCTGCATTAAAAAAACCCTGTTCGCCTAAACAGGAACAGGGATAATTAGAAATAGTTTGCTGGATTTATAAAGCCCCAGCACAGGCACCGGGCTTGACATCCAGTTCATCCAATCACCTACCTTCCTTGCCAGCGAGAATAGCAGGTCAATTAATCAGGCAGGTCTCCTGGCTTCTGGCAAATTTCTGGCAGAGTCACCTTCCCCGGCTATTAAAATAACCGAGTGGTCTGCCTTAAACACCATTCCCAGCATTAAAACTTAAATGCTGAAAACATGTGCCAGTTACAGTGGCGGGCCCGCTCAGGTTTTTCACCTGATTCCCTATTCTCCCTCAGCTGCAAATACCGGATTTTCTTTTGACGGTCTGCGGCTGAAGGCACCTGATTAAAAGAAATATTAAGTTTTGCCGGTAAACAATTTACTTTGATATCTGCTTGATAATTAAACCCAAAGAAAATATGCTGCTTATTCCTGCTGGATTGCAGTTCTGGATTAAAGTAATTTATCTCTTAAAAAATAGAGATAAAACTTTCTGCTAATAAATATTATTCAATAACACTGGATAATCTCCTGCAAAAAATAAAAAAAGAATTGAAGTTTAATTCTAAAGAAAGCAGCCGTTAAATTTCATTGAGATATTTATTAACCTCCAGAGCCGCCCTGGCGCCTTCTGCTGTGGCAATAATAATCTGCTTGGCTTCAATATCAGTTACATCGCCGGCGGCCCAGATGCCTTTGACATCTGTTTTATTTTTCCTGTCAATAATTATTTCATCCCGGGAATTGGTGGCAACCAGATCATATATAAAGCCGGCATTGGGCATCAGCCCGATCTCCACAAAAACTGCTGCTACCGAAATCGTGTTAAATTCTCCCGTATCTTTATCTCTGATTTTGATTTCCCTAACCTGCTCATCTCCTAAAATTTCTCTCACTCTGCTGGAGCAAAATATCTTAATACTGTCCCGGGACAGCCCCTGTTCCTGAAGAACCTTATCACCCTTAAGATGATCATTGGTCTCTATCAAACTAACCTGGCAGTCCAGTTTGGCCAGATCCAGGGCAGCCTCCAGCCCGGAGTTTCCTCCCCCCACCACCGCCACATCTTCACCGGCATAAAGAAAGCCATCACAGATAGCACAGTAGTGGACCCCTCTGTTCTTGAATTGATTCTCCCCCGGGACACCCAGTTCTCTTTTCTTGGTTCCACTGGCAACAATCACAGATTTAGTTCTAGCAGTTCTGTCATCGGCCAGCTTCAGCTTAAATATATTTTTTTCACTGACATCAGCTTCTCTTTTCTCCAAATCATGATCAGCTGCATTGTCTTTTTCTTTCTGCTTTGTTTCTTCTCCTGCATTTTCTTTTTCCTGCTCTACTGCTTCAGTCCAACTCTCATCAACACAGACAATGTCAACCACCCTTTCGCCCAGTTCGGCTCTAACCTCATATTTATCCATATGATCCCAGAAAGACTTGATCAGGGTCTGGCCGTCAGTATCAGGCATGCCGATATAGTTATCAATCATATCGGTTTCAATTACCTGGCCGCCAATGGCCACTGCCAAAACCAGGACTTTAAGACCTTTTCTGGCAGCATAAACCGCCGATGCCAGTCCCGCCGGCCCGGCTCCGATGATAGTCACATCCCACAACTGTTCATGAAAGTCCGACTCCGACATTCCCCAGATCTCCTGCAGCTCACCTGAACTCTTCATTTTAATCAAATCATCATAACCGCCAATATTTTCACCATCAATAAATATCTGAGGGACAGTCTGCTCTCCCCCGGATCTTTCCTGCATTTCCTGCTTGTTATTTTCATCAGCAATATCATATTCCTCATAGCTCAGGTCCTTGCTTTTAAAGAAAGCCTTGGTTTTCCGACAGTAGGGACACCATTCCAGCGTGTAAATTTCAATTTTTGGCTGAGTCATAATTTTTACCCCTCCCGAATTAAATAGTTGCCCCAGCGATTTAAAGGTCTTTGCCGATGTTTTTGGATGATGTTTTTCCTGCTAAAATTCATCTGGCTTAATTATTGCTGATCGATTCTCTAGCTGCAGAACCTTGCTCTCCAGAATGTCCAGTACCTTCTGCCTGTCCTGATCAGCAATTTCGGACATCTCAGGATTGACAGTAAAGATCTGGTAATTCTTTTAATACTCTGTCTATTTTAAAAAACAAAATTAATCCTGTATTATGTAATCCTGCCGATAATAAAAAAGCACCGGCCTGAACCCCGCCAATAAATAGAATGAATAAAAAAATACTGAAATTACGGAGCTTCAGCCGATACTTATTTTATTATAACATTTTTTCTGCTGTTCTGTCGAGAATTCTTCTCGCGAAAAATATATTGGTCCAGAGCTTTCTAAACCAGTACAGGCTCTCTCATTGCTGACCCGCATTAACTTCGAATTAAAGATAAATACTGTAAACCAGACTCTTCAATAGTGATTAACCCTTCGCCGAACCGGCCAGTATTCCCCTGATAAAGTAGCGGCCAAAAATAATATACACCAGCAGCGTAGGTAAAGCGGTCAGAATGGCACCGCTCATCTGAACATTCCACTGCACCACCTGACTGCCGGCCAGATTATTGAGTGCTACAGTAATAGGCTGCTGGGCTGGTGTCTGGGTAATTGTCACGGCAAAGAGAAATTCATTCCAGATATTGGTGAACTGCCAGATAATCACCACCACAAAGGCCGGGATGGATATCGGGAAGAAAATCTTGCTGTAGACCCGGAAAATACCGGCTCCATCAACCTTGGCTGCCTCTGTCAGGGAACTTGGAACATCAGCATAATAGTTTCTAAAAATTAAAGTTGTAATTGGAATACCATAAACAATATGCACAAATATCAATCCCTGCAAAGAACCGTAAAGACCGATGGACTGGAGAAATCTAACCAGAGGCACCAGGATACTCTGATAGGGAATAAACATACCAAAGAGCAGCAGAGCAAAAATAGTATCAGAGCCTCGGAACTTCCACTCCGACAGCACATATCCGTTGAGCGAACCCAGCATTGCCGATATCAGGGTGGAAGGAATCACCAGCACCAGACTGTTGCGCAGGTGAGGTATAAGCCGGGCATAGGCTTCACCAAAGGCTGCCAGGGTGTATTCTGAGGGTAAAAGCCACATGGCCTGCCTGCTGACCTCGGCAAAACTTTTAAAACTGGTAGCAAAAAGCACATACATCGGCAGCAGGAAAAATAATGTCAGTACAAAGAGGATTAGATAAACCAGATATTTAAATTTTCCATAGTCCTGCATTCTCTATTCCTCCCTGAAGGTATTGACCAGATAGGGAATAATTAGAATTCCCACCATCATCAGCAGGATAATTGAAATCCCGGCACCCCGGGAATAATTGTTGCCGCGGAAGGTGGTCTCATACATGTAAACTGCTGGAATATCAGTTACATTACGGGGGCCACTCCCTGTCATGACATAAACCAGATCAAAGGCCTTGAGAGATATATGAGCAAGGAGAATCACTGCTGACAGGGTAATTGCTTTCTGCATGGGAAATAAAATTCGGGTGAAAATCTGCCATTTGGAAGCGCCGTCAATTCTGGCAGCTTCAATCAGCTGCTCGGGAATCCCCCGCAGACCGGCAAGCCACATGGCCATGGTATAACCGGAAAACTGCCAGACCGCAGCAATAATTATCGTCACCAGTGCAATATTAAAGGGACCAATGCTGAAGGTGCTGGTAAACCATTCCCACATCAGCTCAGGTCGACCCAGCTGAAAAAACAGCATGTTTATCCCCCGGGGAGATCTCGGAGAGCCCGGGGCAAAAATCCAGCGCCAGACAGTACCGGTAACTACAAAGGACACCGCCATGGGAAAAAGATAGATATTCTGAAAAATAAAATGACCCCTGGGTTTATCATTGATGAAAACGGCCATCATAATCCCCAGCGCCAGGGCGCCCAGAATAAAAAAGAGCATAAAGAATAAATTATTCCAGAGTCCGGTAATAAAGCGGGTGTCATTAAAAAGGCGAAAATAATTCTCCAGACCGACAAATTCAAATTCACCCTGCATAAAACTAACGATATCATTCCAGTCTGTCAGCGATACCTGAATTGTCCGCCCGATAAAGCCGTAGACAAAAACCCCGATTGCCATAATTGATGGCGCCAGTATGCCCAGCGATACCAGCTTCTCTTTAACCTGATATCTCAAAGGCTTTTCACCTCCTGATAAAGAGAAAAAGCATCTTGCAAAATCACCAGATTTTCTCAAAAAATTATAGCAAGAACCAGCAAAAAGAAAAAGACAAAAATAGGGCCGGGCGGCTTTTAGCCGCCTGTTCAATCCAACCCGAAGCTGACCAGAGCGGAACGGCCCTATTTTTGCTGATTATACCCCCTCAATATCTTATAAAAACTTCTATTAATTTAAATTCTTTACTCCAGATAGTCACCTGCAATAGTCATTATTCTGTTCACAGTATGATCAATATCTCTATCAGCAACAAATTCATTGAGTATATCTTCTAATTCTGAAACAAAGCCTTCTGGAGCAGCAGAACCATGGGCAATTGAAGGAGTAAGGGTATCAACTGCAAAATCGTCAATGGAGCTCTGCAGATAGATGCTGTATCTATCAACATCGGGATCTACTCTGGCAGGTATCGAGCCTTTAATCGGATTAAAGGCATCCTGACCCTCGCGAGAAGCCACAGTCTTCAGCCAGGCTTCAGCTCCTTCAGGATTGCTGATTCCTTCAGGCAGGCCAAAGGTGTCGGTAACAACCATGAAGTTGCCTTCGGTACCGGGCACAGTGGTCCAGCCATAATCTTCCAGGGGCTCCCAGTCAACAGCTCTGAAGTAGCCCTCTGCCCAGTCACCCATAACATTAAAGGCGGCTTCATCTTCAACTATCAGCTCAGCTGCTCCCTGCCAGTCCAGAGCAGCATGGTCGGGATTAACATAATCAAGGGCGCGATCCAGTATTTCCAGAGCTTCAATTACACCCTCGTGATCAAAGCTGACGCTGCCATCCCAGAGACCGTTATAATCTTCCGGTCCCATCGTGGCCAGCATCAGATTTTCAAAAAGATGCAGGGTAGGCCAGCGATTCAGATCACCCAGAGCCAGAGGTGTTACACCTGCTTCTTCGAGAGCTTCAAAGACCTCAAACATCTCTTCAATGGTTTCGGGAGCTTCCAGACCGTGCTCATCAAGAATTCTCTGGTTGGTCCAGAGCACATTACTGCGGTGAATGTTAAGGGGAACGGAGTAGATTTCCCCATCATCGCCCCTTACCAGATCAAGAATCTCGGGATTAAAGTCATCCATAACTCCCCACTCTTCCAGCAGGTCGGTTACCGGCTGCATAAAGCCTGGATCAACATAGCTGTAAAAAAGTTCAGCTCCTCCATGAACCTGAAATGAGTCCGGGGGATTTCCACCTACTAGCCTGGTAATCATGACAGCCTTGGCATCGGTTCCAGCACCACCAGCCACGGCCGAACTGATCGGCTCAAATTCAGGATGCTGCTCTCTGAAAACTTCAAATAGAGCAACCAGAGCATCCTCTTCACCGCCGGCAGTCCACCAGTTTACGATTTCAACCTGGCCGCCCTGAGCCAGTGCTGGAGCGGCACCTGCAACTATCAGCGCCAGAGACAGCATGACAGCTAAAACAACTCTCCGCATCTCAAAATCCCTCCCTTTTGATTTTTGATTCTGATAAAATAATGGTAATAATGGAGCCTTATCTGGAGTCCAGAATATCCCCGATATAAGCTCTATTTATTTAATTTCTCTAAAAATTATGATTATCCTGGAGAAAGATGCGGGCAATGCAGGTAATTTTATGAGCTGTTTTGGTAATATTTTGCGGCAATATTTTTAAGAATGTGACTGCCGGTATTCAGTTGGTGCCAGACCTGTTTCCTTCTTAAAAACCTTGCTGAAATAGTTGCTGTCATTATATCCTGTTTCAGCGGCAATTTCTGATATATTTTTTCTGCTGTTACGCAGCAATCTCCGGGCCTTATCCAGTCTCAGCTGGTTTAGATAATCAGAAAAGCTGATGCCAAACTTCTTTTTAAAGCTGCGGCTGAAATAACTGCTGCTTAAACCAACTTTTCCAGCTACCTCTGCCAGATTTAGGTGACTGTCAAAATTAGTTTCAATATATCGTCGGGCCTGATGAAGAACATCGTCAGCATCAGCAGACTCCTTATCCCGTTTCTCCAGATAGTTTAGCAGCCGGTGAAACTGATTCTCTAGGATCTGCTGGGCTTTTTCTCCCCCCTCGGCATTTTTCAACGCTGCTGCCATTTCCTCCCGGTTAAACCTCCCGGTAAATTCCAGAGTTTCCAGGGAAGTAGAAGAAAAAACCTGACGGATAATTACTATTAAAAGCTCCCGGCAGTAATCTTTAATTTCTTCCTGAGAAAAATCAGCCCTTATAAGCTCACAGATCTCAGTCAATTTTTCCCGGGCCCGGCTGTAATTTTTCAGGTTGATATACTGCAGCAGCTCCCTTTCTTTGTCCATGGGAATCTCATCGCTGTATTTAGCCGGTATCGATCTGAGTTCCCCCCCCATCTCTTCCTTCTGCCAGGCAGTAGGCTCCTGGTTTTCAGCAGTTTCCACCCTTAAGCAGGCATTGTCAATAATATCAATTATATCCTGTTTATTGAGCGGCTTAAGCATATAATCAGCCACTCCCAGGCGGAGAGCCTGACGGGCATAGCCAAAGCTGTCATAGGCTGAAATTACCACCATCACAGAACCGGGCAGGAATTCTTTGATTTTCTCAATGGCCTTCAGCCCATCCTGGTCATCCAGTCTAATATCCATTATAATTATATCCGGCCTCTCCTCTCTGGCCAAGTTCACAGCCTGCTTGCCGCTGCCTGTGCTACCTACCAGATAAACACTTTCAAACTCCGAGGAAATTATATGTGAGATAGCTTCTCTAACCAGAGGTTCATCATCTACCACCATTACTCGGCACATCCAGATTCCTCCTCTGCAGTTGGGCTGGCAGCTCTGGCGGTTAAAGGAATATCTATGGTTACCCTGGTTCCTTCCCCGGCAGCTCCCTTAATATTAAGCAGGTCATCCCGCTGATAAAAAAGCCGGAGTCTTTCTCTGATATTGCTGAGGCCGCCGATCTCTTCCCGTTGAAAAATTCTTTCCACCAGCTCCTCCTCCATACCGCTGCCGTCATCCTGAACCTCAATTAACAGCCAGTCCTGCTGCTGCTTCAGGGTAACAGTTATCCTGCCGGTTGAATTTCCTCCCTTTTTAATGCCGTGCACAAAAGCATTCTCAACCAGGGGCTGAATCGTTAAAGGGGGGATCTTCTCCTGCAGCACTTCCTTCTGATAGTTAAAATCAAACTCAATGGTATCTCCAAATCTGGTCTTTAAAATATCACAGTAAAGATGAACGCTTTCCAGCTCCTCTGCAACCGTAATAAGCTCCTTGGTCCTTTTGAGATTGCGCCGAAAATGCTGGGCTACCTTGGTAATCATTTCTCCGGTCCTGTCGGCATCTTCCAGCACTGCCAGCTGAGAGATCGAATTCAGGGTATTAAAAAGAAAGTGAGGATTAATCTGAGATTGCAGTTTTTTAAGCTCGGCTTCCTTGACCAGATTTTTCATTTTAAGGTTTTCCACCTGTTTCTGCTGTAACTCTCTTTCCAGCGCCAGCTTCTCCTGCAGCTCGGTGAAAAGGGCCTCCAGTTCGGCTGTCATCAGATTAAAAGCCCGGGCGATAAAATTCAGCTCATCCCGGGTCTCTACCTGAATCGGCGAAAGAGAGAAATTCCCCTCGGCCAGCTCCCGGGATTGAGCGATTATCCTGTAAAGCGGCCGGGTAATATTTTCTGTAAAAATGTAAAGAAAAGCCATACTGAAAAGAGCCAGAACCGCAGCCATGAGAAGCCCGTAGCGCTCCATCTGATTGATCAGGTCCCAGCTTTGAGCATAAATCTGATTGGCCTGCCGGTTATTATCATTTACTACATTGTTAAGATAGCGGGAGGTAATATCGATCTGCCCGGTAAATACCTGATATTTTTCCTGATAATCCTGCTCGTTATCCCTCTGTTCAATCAAACCCTCGCTGGCAGCTAAAATTCCAGCAATAAGCTCTTTGAACTCTGTTACAGAGTTAACCTCTCCAGCAGTTTTGAGCTCTTCAAGATTCTGATAGGACTGCCGGTAGAGCTCATAATTTTCCTGGCTGGCGCTATTGAGATAATTGGTGGTGTAATGCTCCAGCAGATGCAGCTTATCCCCGGCCTCTTCCAGGGTTTCATTTTCTCCCAGGAGAGTATCAAGCAGATCTGCCGTTCCCCGATGTGCCAGAGCTATATAGCCCGCTGTCAGCAGCATCAGGCAGAAAAAAGCTACAAAGAAAAACAGCAGTTTTCGCCGCAGGGAAAAGAATTGAAACCCGGCTCTTCCCTCAATCTCCCGGTTCATCCGCTGTCACCCCCTGATAATTTTGCAGCTCGGTAATCAATTCCATCTCCACCCTGGTGTGCAGGTTAACACTTCCCCGGGTTAAAATTGTGGTCATTTCTCTGACAGCCTGGGAACCAACCTGGCTGGAATCCCGGTAAATCAAGGCATCAAAATTCATCTCCTCCAGCTCATCAGCGAGAGAAGCCCGGCTGCCGTAACCGATTTTAAAAATATCCTCATCTCTGCTGCTGAGTACAGCTGATTCCTCCAGCAGCAGAGTAATATTTTCACTTAAACTGAAAATAGCAGCCACTTCATGCTCTGAAAAGATGCCGCTGATCTCCCGGCTGATTTCTAAAAGATCAGAGCTGACCTCTTTATGGAGCAGCAGTTCCCTCTGACCTGAAGCAGCCAGAGCTTCCTGAAAACCAAAGATTTTCAACTGCTCAGAGCTGGAAAGAGCCTGCTCTTCTTCCACCCTGCTGGATAGCAGAACAACCCTGCCCCCGGCTCCGTCTATATTTTCCAGCAGATAACGGCCGATCTGATAGCCGGCCTGATGGTGATCAAGCCCCACATAGGAAAGCCTGCTGGAATCGGGAAAATCAGAATTAACGGTTACCACTGCCAGCTCATCAGCAACAGCATTTATTCTATCGGCCAGCCGGGCAGATGTGCCCTCCACCATAGCCCCATCAAAGTCAGCCAGTGCCGTCAGCTCCAGATAATCAGTCGGGCTCAGCTGTCCTCCCGGGTCAGCATGATAAAATTTCAGCTCAACCCCCAGGCTGCCTGCGGCCTGCTCGGCACCTTCCCGGAGAAGTTTTCTCTCCGCTTCACTGCCGGAGGCAATCAGAGCCAGTCTCAGTCCCTCTTCCTGAAAATCATCGGTCTGGCCGCTGCCTGACCTGCCGGCTGCAGTTATCCTTAAACTTTCCGGCTCCTCTGCTCTTCCTTCCCGGGCGGTCTCTTCCCGATTGCTCTCTCCAGCAAAATAGCTCCTGTCTCCAAACTGAGCCAGGTTATCCTGTATTTTTTGATAATTATGCCACATGAAAAAATTAAAGACCAGCACCACTGCCAGTAACAGTATTATCGGCAGCAGAGTTCTGCTGGAGATATTTTTTGGAAGTTTCATTATCTTCTCCCCCTTAAGGGTTTAAGATAAATTTCTGCCAGCTGATTCAGCACTTCCATGGTTCCGGATATATTATTTTCATAGAGAAAGACATTCAGCTCTTCATTCAGCGCATTGACAAAAACTTCCCGGGCTGCAGCACCATGAACAATACTGGGAAGTATTTCCTGATCCAGCAGATCCAGATAATCCTCCCTTACTCCCGAACTTAAATCTTCATGACTGATATCACTGCGGGGTGGAGAGGCTCCCAGCACTTCGGTAAATTTCTCTTGAATTTCCCGGCGAGAGATGAACTCCAGCCATTTCCGGGTAAAATCCTGATTCTCTGTGGCAGACGGCATGGCAAAGGTATCGACCACCAGCAGAAAACTCGGGTTATTTCCTGCCAGCACAACCGAACCATAGTCTTCATTCTGGACAGCGCTGCGGGCAGCAAAATAACCCCGGGTCCAGGTTCCCATTATCGTCATGACAGCCTCCTGCTGTAAAACCATTTCACTGGCCTCGTGCCAGGTCAGGGAAGCATGATCCTCATTAACATGAGCCAGCAGCTTCTGCATGATCTCCAGCGTCCTCTCCACCTCCGGGCTCTTCCAGGATCTCTCCCCTCGAACCAGAGCCCTGTACTGATCCGGGCTGGCTTCAGCTGCCAGCAGCGTCTCAAACAGGTGGGTGATGGGCCAGAGATTACGGGAGCTCAAGGCCAGAGGAGTTTCGCCCTCTTCTGCCAGTATTTTTACTACAGCAGTTAGCTCTTCCGGACTTTGGGGTGGTTTTAGTCCATATTCCGCCAGCATCTCTTTGTTGTACCAGAGCCTGTTGGAGCGGTGAACTGTCACCGGCAGAGAATAATATTCTCCCCTCTCCCGTACCATTTCCTGTAATTCTTCCGGAAATACCTCCTGCCAGCCCTGTTCCTGCCATAGCTCTGTAATGGGCCTGAGATAATCCCCTGCAATAAAGGTATCCTTGAGTTCAGCTCCGGCATGGACCTGAAAGGTATCTGGCGGGATATTGCGCAACAGCCTGATCTTCAGCACATCCTTGGCATTAACTCCTGCTCCCCCTTCCACTGCAGCATTGACCACTTCTATCTCGGGGTACTCCTCCTGAAAGGAATAAATCAAATAATCCAGTCCCTCCCTTTCTCCTGGAGCTGTCCACCAGCTAAAAATCTCAAGCTCTACCGAATTATATCTTTCCTCAGCCTTAAGGTTATCAGCCTGAGCATAAACAGAACCTGACCCTATCTGATCCGTCACTACCGTTAGGGTTCGGGCAGGTAGATCCAGAGCTGCTCCTGACAGTTCAAAAATCATAAAAAGCATCAATAAAATAATTATCTGCCCTTCAGCTCGAACTTTTAAATCCTTTAATCCTTTAAGTTCCCTCAATTTTTCAACCTTGGTAAATACCTCATATAAAATTACGGGAATTTTTTCAGGATTCCAAAATTTCATGAGATCTGCCTCCAGATTTTATTCCTTAACAACGGCTGCTCCTCTATTTCACAATTACAGGCTCTCCCTTATCTCCACTCTCAGTCAGTGCATCTATCACAGCCAGATTATTAACAGTGATGCGGTTGGTTTTCAGAGCATCCTCTCTGCCAGCAGGCCAGCTGGAAACAGTCCGGGAAAAATACTCCACTTCATTTTTAAACTGATCCACTGCCGGCAGGGTAATCTCATTAACTTCCTTCTGCTTATCCAGATGAATATACCGCCTTCCCCTGGTTTTCCATTCAAAAAATTCCGGAGCAATCAATTTTCCTTCAGTTCCAACTATTTCAATTCCTTTGCTGCCGGGAATGGTAATGCTGTAATTAAGATTCACCTGGATTTTTCTCCCGGGACAGCCTCCGGCTCTATCAGCCCGGGGCTCATAAATCAGCAGGGATGAACCCTGTCCATCAACATCGCCGCGGTCTGCTGGAAGGGTGTCATTATATACTATTTTGGGTCTGGTGGTCATTAAATTTCCCAGAAAATCTACCAGATAACAGCCCACATCCCGCAGAGCTCCCCCACCGACCTCACTGCGAAAGCGAATATCCTCTTTCGGGCGGCCGCTCTGATAACAAAAGCTTCCTCTGATCAGCTGAAGTTCTCCCAATTCCATCCAGGAAAGCTCAATCACTCTTTCAGTTAGAGGCCTGAATCTATACATGAAACCCTCCAGCAGAAAAAGATCACATTCCTCAGCCAGGGCAAAAAGCTCCTCTCCCTCGGCAGCTGTCATTACCAGAGGTTTTTCGCAGAGAACATGTTTGCTGGCCTTCAGGGCTTTTTTACTCCATTCATAATGCAGATTATTGGGGAGTGGTATATAGACTGCCTCAATCTCATCATCCTGCAGCAGCTCTTCGTAGGAGCCATATGTTCTCTCACAACCTGCCAGGGAATGCTCCCGGATAAATCTCTCAGCTTTTTCACTGCTTCGGCTGGCCAGAGCAAACAGGCTGGCATTTTCAGCCCTTTCAACCGCAGGGATAAATTTCTTCCTGACAATTGAAGCGGTGCTCATAATGCCCCATTTTACCTTTGCCATGGTTTTTCCACCTCCAGTTATTAAGGCAGTAAACCGGTAATATATTACTGCCTGCTGAATATTATGCTCCAGCAGATAAGCCAGCTGGAGAAAACTCAATTAATCGGTAAATCTAATTTTTCAAACTTTCTCCTCTTTTATCTTCCCCCAGGGGCAACTTAATCTGGAAAGTAAAAGCCAGAAGCCCTGTAACTATCGCCAGCAGGGCCCCTGCTAGAATATCAAGTGGGTAATGAACTCCCACCATGATCCGTGATAATCCGGTCACAGCGGCCAGCAAGAATAGAATGCAGCCCGTCTTTTTATTGATCTGCCAGATAACTACTGATATCACAAAGGCGCCCACGGCATGCCTGCTGGGAAAGGAGCCTGTTGGGTCATGATTAATCAAACTCTCAATCTCCAGCGCTACGAAGGGCCTGGGCCTTAAATAAAAATACCTGATCAGCTCCACCACAATCAAAGCTGCTCCCGGAGCAAGTAAATAAGGAATTAGTTTTTTGCTCCTTCTTACCAGCAGGACTGCCAGGCCAGCCAGATATATTACAGCAAATATTCTGGATGACCAGTTAGTTATTAACACCATAATCCTGCCCAGCAGTGGATTCCCTCCGGCAAGTTCAAAAAAAATAAAAAATAAATATTCATCAATTCCTGACAGCATAAATCTCTCCACCTGTTTTTCTGCATATTTCCTTGCAAATGCTGGTATTAAAGATATAAAATTCTTGTTTCAAGCTCATCTCACAAATTTATCTGCAGTGTTCAATTCCTGACTTCAGTTTTTTCATGTTCTGCTTTCAGCTCTATTAATTATTTCTGTACTGCCGGACAGAATCCCTGCATCTAGTTCCATATAATTGCAGACCTGCTGTTCTCTGATACCTCCAGTATAAAAAAGGTCCGCCGGTTAAAGCGGACCCCGATTCACATCATATTCTTTGTGACACAATCAGACATCAAAATTCATTTTCGCAAACCGGGTCAGCTCACCCTTCAGTTAACTATAATAAATTCATCATCCATCAGCTGAAAGTTCTCATCTACTTCCAGTCCGGAAGTGAGATAAACCTCTTTATCCTCGGTAATAAAAACAGCCTCCACACCTTCCAGAGATTCAGCCAGCTCCAGGCCACGCTCCAGACCCAGAACAAAAAGACCGGTGGAGAGAGCATCGGTCCGGGAGGGGTTCTCGGAAACTACCGTAGTGCTGACTGCTCCTCCCTCAGCAGGATAACCTGTTTCGGGATCAATAATATGGTGATATCTGGTATCATTATCCTCAAAGTATCTTTCGTAATCTCCCGAAGTAGCTACCGCAATCTGACCGTTAATCAGGTCCTCTTCGCCGATATCCACACTGCCCATAGCGCTCCCCCGGTCTGAACGTGGGTTTTGAATACCGATTCTCCAGGGAGTTTCATCAGGTTTGGTCCCCAGCAGAACAATATTTCCTCCCAGATTTACAAAGGCTCTCTCAATTCCCTTCTCCAGCAGAACCTCAACTGCCTCATCACCGGCATAGCCCTTGGCAATTGCACCCAGGTCAAGAATCATGCCCTCTTCCTCCAGCCGGGCAGTCTGCTCTTCAGGGGAAATCTCCAGCCTGTTATAATCAACTAGCCCTAAAGCCTGCTCAATATCTTCCTGAGCCGGGATAGAGGGGCCCTCTTCACTGCCCCAGCCCCAGAGCAGAGTCAGAGCACCGATGGTGGGATCAAAGGCTCCCTGATTTTCTGCAGCAAATTCCTTCGCCAGTTCCAGCACCTCCAACAGCTCGGCTTCAACCTCCACCGCCTCACCGCCAGCATTTTGATTAATCCTGTTTAAAGAACTTTCTTCATCATAGAGATCCAGCAGAGCTTCAATCTCCTCCAGCCGTCCGAAGGCCTGCTGGACTGCTTCCTCTCCTCCTGGACCATAGGTCCGGATGGTATTTACTGTATCAAGCATCATGGCTGTGTTTTCGTATTCCTCCAGCTCAAGCTCCTCATTCTGCTCCTGGCGCTGGGAAATAACCCCAAACAGCACCACAGCTATCAGTATTACTATGGTAATTACAGTCATTATCTTATTATTCATTAAATACTTGCCTCCTCTGAACAAAATTACTACTGATTAGCAAATCATTCTCACCGGCCGATCAACTTTGCATAAATCTCCCTAAAAATAAGGTTGATAAATAGTATTCTTTATCCAGCAGTTTATCAGAAAAACCAAAAATAATCCAGGTAGAAAATTCTATGAATATCGTTACAGGAAATTAAAATATTGGTGTTTAAAAACCTGCCAGCCCCAGCGAAGCTGGCAGCTAATTTTTTTGGATAAGGATACCGGCTCAAGCTCCCGGGAGCCTGCCAGAAAATATACCCGGTTGTGAC
>PWFW01000136.1 GCA_003554225.1 Halanaerobiaceae bacterium
GGTTTGATGCCGTAACTCCGCCCCAGGGCAAGCAGGACGCCGAAAATTGTGCCAAAAAACATGACCACAAAGGTCAGGGTGATGGTGAACCTGAGGCCGGACATCAGGCGGGCGAAGTTGCTAACAAATATGTCTATTATCATAAATTCGGTTAAGAATTCTAACACGAGTTACTCACCGCCTTTTCCATAAAGCTCGTCAAGTTTAAATAAAAATTCCCTGGTTCTGGGGTTTTCTGGTTGTTCAAACATCTTTTCGGGGGAAGATTTCTCCACTATTTTACCCTTCTCCATAAAGATAATCTCATCGGAGACGGCCCGGGCAAAGCCCATCTCATGGGTGACCACCAGCATGGTCATGCCCTCTCTGGCCAGATTTTTCATAACATTTAAAACCTCACCGATCAGCTCCGGATCCAGAGCCGAGGTGGGTTCATCAAAGAGCATCAACTTCGGTTCCATGGCCAGGGCTCTGGCAATAGCTACCCGCTGTTTCTGACCGCCGGAAAGCTGAGCCGGATAGGAATCAAGCACATCCAGCAGGCCAACCTGCTCCAGCTTGGCGATGGCCTGTTCCTTTGCCTCATTTTTGGGAGTTTTCTTCACCCTGATGAGGCCCAGCATGACATTTCTCAGGGCTGTTAGATGATGGAATAGGCCGAAACCCTGGAAGACATAACCTATCTCCTGGCGAATTTCGTTGATGTTGCTGCAGGAGACTATCTCTGTATCTTCCAGCCAGATCTCTCCCCCATCAGGAACAACCAGCCGGTTTATGCAGTTCAGGACCGTGCTCTTCCCCGTGCCGCTGGGGCCGATTATTACCTTGTTCTCTCCGGTATCAAGAGAAAAGGAAATTCCATCCAGCACCAGATTATCGCCAAAGCTCTTTTTTAAACCTTTAATATTCAGTAATGGTCCGTCCCTATCTTTCATCAGCCTATTTCAACTCCTATTCCCGGTATTTTTAGTTTGTTTTCCAGAACTTTAAGCAGTCTTGTTACTCCAAAGGTAAGGACGAAATAGATGGCGGCAATGGCCAGAAAAATTGTGAGGGGGTCATAGGCTACGGCAATTATATACTGGCCCTGTCTCAAAAGCTCGGCAACTCCCAGAGCATAGGCTAATGAGGTATCTTTCAGGATAATGGCATACTCATTGGCAAAGGGCGGGATAAAAACTCTGAAGGCCTGGGGTAAAATTACAAATAAAAAGGTTTTATATTTTCCCATGCCCAGTGAATAGGCGGCGGTGATCTGATCAGAGCCCACGGATTTGAAGGTGCCGCGGAATATTTGTGACATATAGGCCGTGGCCCGGAGACCCAGCCCCAGGACAGCAGCATTGAAGGGGCTGATTCTGATTCCCAGACTGGGGGGACCGTAAAATACCAGCAGTAATAAGACAAGTTCGGGAATGCTGCGAAAGATCTTCTCATACACATTGACAAACCAGCGGATCGGCTTGATGCCGTAAACCTGGCCGAAGGCAAAAATCAGCCCGAAGAAGACCCCGAAGAGGAGGATTAAAACCGTTAGTTGAATGGTAATGACAGTCCCTCCCAGCAGAGCCGGAAGGGACCGCCTGATCAATTCAATTCTTGCTTCCAATAAAATCACCCATTCCCTTGGCGAAAATGTGTTAGATTTAGAGATTGTTAAGCTTGAAATAGCTTTGAGAATGCAGAGAAATAGCACATTATAATGGGAACTGCGCAGGGCAGGTAGTTTTTAGTTTTCGTGAATATTTGTTGTGTTTTTTGGACTCCTTGCCCCGTGAGTTCCAGGAGAACCCGGGAGTATTGGAGAGAATTCCTTCCCATGTTCTGTGAATCCTTAGAAAGTAAGAGAGTATTAGGGTGTGTTTCTACCAGTCATCGTGGATCCCAGGAAAATATATGGGTATTGGGATGAATTCCGCCATACCCTGCGATTCCCGGGGGAAAATGAGATTATTAGGGTATATTCCGCCATGCCCTGTGGCTCCCGGGGAAATATGAGATTATTACTGTGTGTTTCTACCAGGTATCGTGAATTCCAGAAAAATATGAGAGTATTGGGGAGAATTTCTCCTAGGTCCCGTGAATCCCGGGAAGACTTGAGTTTATTAGAGTGCACTTCTGATCAATGTTAAGCTAATGACTCAAGCTAGACTCCTGATTAAAGATGGTAGCGTTTATTTAAAAGTGTTTTTCCAGGAGCTCGTCCATGACGCTGCTATCTTTGACTTCCTGCAGACCGGCATTGAGCTTCTCCAGCAGTTCGGTATTGCCTGCGGCTACTGCCAGGCCATATTCCTCACCGGTAACAATTTCTGCTACCATTTCCACCGGATTATCGGCGGCATATCTTCTGGCCACCGGGGTATCCAGCACTACCCCATCAACTCTTTCGGCGATTAAATCCTGAACGGCGAGGACAAAGGTATCAAAGTGAGTTACCCGACCTGTGAGAATACCGGTATCCTGGAGGTTTTCCTCCACCCAGAGGGCACCTGTGGTTCCTGTCTGGACTGCTAGATTGTGGTCTCCATAAAGCACAGTGACATTCTTGCCGCTGTCCTCTTTAACCAGGAGAGCCTGATTGGCTGAAAAATATGGGTCGGTAAAATCTACAACCTGGGCTCTTTCATCGGTGATGGTCATTCCGGCGGCAACGATATCTATTGTTCCGGCATTTAATCCCGGAATTAGCGAATCAAAACTGATATCTGTCCACTCGATTTCAAATCCCTGGCTTTCCGCTATGGCTTCCATCAGATCAATATCGAAACCTACAATCTCTCCATCTTCAATGTACTCAAAGGGCGGGAAACCGGCACTGGTGCCTACAACATAGGTCTCAGCCATAACCCCACTGGAAAAGAGAAAAATCACTGAAACTGCCAGCAAAATCAGAAAGCTTTTTTTAAACATAGTTTATTTAACCCCCTTGTTTTTTTGCCTGAAATAAATAGTATCTAAACCCTGTTAAAGTTCTTGCCTGTTAAGGAACCGCGCAGCACGCAGCAGGAGAAAGGTGGTTAAACCAGAAAAAGGTGAAAAGCTGGTTTAACCCTCTTGATCTTATAATTAAATAATTAAACCCGATCCACCTCCAGCTCCAGCTTACCCCTGCTATCCAATAAAAAGCGAAAATCGATTGCCAGAATAAGTCACCAATAACCCCCTTTGGAAAAAATTTATTTGGAAAACCTGTTGTTGCTGAGATGGTAATTATGGTGATAAAAATCTGATTTTGCTCAGTGGGTTTATCCAGCTTCGGCACCCTGAAGTTTGGTTGTGAAAGAAAATGAAGAGGTTTAGCTCTGAAAAAGAATCAAGGTTCAAAA
>PWFW01000020.1 GCA_003554225.1 Halanaerobiaceae bacterium
AGGTACTTTCTGTTATTAAATCTGTTCTGAAATTAGATAGAATGCTGAATAAGAATGCTGAATAGATTTAATAGCCATGATAAGAATTAAAGTAAGAATTAGAAGGAGAACTAAAAGGAGAACTAAAAGAAGAAGCAAAAGGAGAACCAAAGGAAGAATTAAAATATAAAAGCCTCTTCCCCTGCGGAAGAGAAAGAGGCAGTGACCTTGAATTTATGTTTTTTTATTTGTGGATAATATTGTATTTTCCCGGGTAAGGGTTAACAGAAAATTCGAGAAAAAGTCAAGGACAAAAAAGCTTTATCCTGAAAAGACTTAGAATTAACTGAATTAAGATTTGGGTTTAACTGTCATACATATAATCCCTGGTGAGGGGAAGTTCGTTATTGATACCTTTAACAAAAAGCAGCTGATGAACCGAAGTTCCCAGATAGCGGAAAGTGGCTACCACTCCAGCCAGAAAAAGTTCCCACATCCGGGCAAATTCTTCATCAAACATCTCGGCAACCTGATCCCGGGCTTCGGTGTAATTTTCAAACCAGTTTTCCGCTGTCAGAGCATAGTGCCGGCGGATATTTTCAGCATCGATCAGCCGGAAGGAAAATTCAGGCAGCTGCCAGACCACCTCCCGCAGGGAAGGGATATAACCCCAGGGAAAGATATACTTTTCCAGCCAGGGATGGGAGGGATCTTCCTTTTGATGAGTTATGCTGTGCAGCAGGGATAAACCTCCCTCTTCCAGCATATCGTGAACTGCCTGGAAATAGTCTGGAATGTGCTCCTTCCCGACATGTTCAAACATGCCAACACTGACAATTTTATCAAAGGTCATTTTTTCCTGGGCCAGTTCTCGATAATCTTTCTTTTTAATTGTAACCAGATCTTCTACCTGCCGGTTTTGTATTTTTTTCTGTCCACCTTTTACCTGTTCCTCGCTTAAGGTTATGCCCAGAGCTTTCACCCCGTACTGTTCAGCAGCCCGGATGACAAGCTCTCCCCAGCCGCAGCCGATATCAAGCAGTCTTTCGCCGGGTTTTAAATTCAGCTTTTTTAAGATATGATCAATTTTCTGCAGCTGGGCCTTTTTTAAATCATCATCTGGAGTTTTAAAATAAGCACAGGAATAGGTCATCGTCTCGTCCTGCCAGAGTTTAAAAAAGTCATTGCCGATATCATAGTGATGGCGGACACCCTCTTCCTGGCCTTTCCGGGAAATCTCCCGCTGGCGCTGCATAAAGCTATCATACCATTTTTCCTTGTCATCTCCGCCTATTTTATCAGCATTCCGGGCTCCGATCTGTAAAATATCCCGCAGATCGCCCCTGACATCGATTTTTCCCTGCATATAGGCTTCTCCCAGCTTTAACTCCGGACTTTGTTTGATTTCTGCCAGATCCAGTTTTTCATTAAAAATCAGCTCAAATTCCGGTTCTTTCCTGCCTTTCCTGCCGTCGGAACTAAAAATATGGCTATCTCCATCCCAGTAAGTGGCCTTAAAAGTGCAGCCTTCAACTTGATCAAGCACCTGCTGGATAAGTTTTTTTTGAATCATTCTCGCATCCTCCTTTATATCTGATTAGCGGCAAAATGAACAATTGATGAGGAGTATATTAAATTACTCGCAATTTACCTGTTACAGGTATTATTTATCTGAATTATATCACAAGAAGCTTTGTCTTCTCAAATTAAAGAGGTTCTTCTGCGCAGGATACTCTTTGAAGGAATAGATAAAGCAGAGAGGCAGAATGTCGGGGGGAGATGTTAGATGGGAGAGGAGGGTAATTTACTGAATATTCATAGAAGAGAGATAGGGCACACAAAGGTTCTGGAGCGTAAAGCAGGTTTTTTCTGCTTTTGCGAAATTATCTTGCTGCTTTTGCGAAATTATTTCTCCGATCATTCTAGTCTAAAACTTGCATTTTCCTTGATGTATTTTTTATGTCCAGAAAAGCATGGGAATGTTTCAGATCACTTCAATTTTTTGAATTTTAATTTTCATGAAAACATGATTTTATTATGTGGTGGAAGATATAGGCTCCAGTATAGATACAGAACGGTTTCAGAACAGCTCCAGCACCAAACTCTCAGTCCCCTTCGGAGAACAACTGTAGATATAAAAATCTAACCGCAATATTAAAGGAAACCGCCAGGCTCCTTCGGAGCACAAAAATAAATGATAATTTTTCTGCAAATTTTCAAGGTAAACTACCATGGCCTGTTAGGCCACAACAATAAATGAAAAAATCACGACATTTTTTCAAGATAAGAATAAATCTTCAGGCATATAAATTTATCTGGCAATTATAGAAGCTAATTGAAGATATAGACTACCAATCGGGGCAAAATAAAGTTTGACTATCTTTGACCATTAAGGTATAATATTTAGTGAAATAGTGATTGGTCAGCTATTGACCAGCAATTAATCAGCAAGTTGATCTGTAATTATCGAACAAGTTGATCTGTAAATGAGCAGAAATTATTAGCTATTGATCTGTAATTGACCAACAAGCTGATCTGTAAATGAGCAGCAAAAAACTTTTTTGTTTAATTACTGATTGAATTGCAAAAATGAAAATCATGTTCAACCGAGGTGATTGCGATGAAAATGGATGATTTTACCCGAAGGGCTCAGGAACTGCTGGCTGTTGCCCAGCAGGAGGCTCTGGATAACAATAACCAGGAGGTTTATCCGGTTCATCTTTTTCGGGCTATGCTGCAGGAGGATGAGGGAGTTGCCCGTCCTCTGCTGGAGCAGCTGGGCTTGAATCTTCAGGTGCTGGAATCTGACTGCCAGCAGATAATGGAGAAGCATCCCCGGGTATACAATGACCGGGATTCTCAGCTTTATATGTCTCAGGAAATGAATCAGGTGCTGCAGCAGTCCCGCCGGGAGGCCCGGCAGCTTAATGATGATTATATTTCTACCGAGCATCTGCTTCTGGCCCTGCTGTCGGGTCGCAACAGGATTGGTGAGCTGCTTAAAGAAAAAAATATCGATCGGGAAAAAGTTCTGGAGGTAATCCAGGATCTCCGTCAGGGCAGCCGGGTGACCAGTCAGAATGCTGAAGAGCAGTATCAGGTGATGGAGAAATTCACCATTGATTTGACTGAGATGGCCCGGGAGGGAAAACTGGATCCGGTAATCGGGAGAGATGAACGGATTCGGAGAATCATGCAGGTTCTTTCCCGCCGTCGGAAAAATAATCCGGTGCTGATCGGTGAGCCGGGAGTCGGCAAAACTGCTGTGGTTGAAGGTCTGGCCCAGCGAATTGTCAGCGGTGATGTTCCTGAAGTTTTGAAAAACAAAAAGATTA
>PWFW01000110.1 GCA_003554225.1 Halanaerobiaceae bacterium
TCTAATGTTTGTTACCCATGTCCTGACCCCAAAGCGGCTTTAGGAAGGCGCACGGCCCCTAGGGGCCGTGTAACCCATGTGGTGAACCTCTAATGCCTTTAAAAAGTGTAACCTATGTGGTGGACTTCAACAACTATTGCATAAAGAATGCATATTTTTTTTGGCCCCGGGTGGTACACTTTTACTTTAGCGTCCCGGAACAATTTCCCATTGATAAGAGCAATTCACCACATAATGTGTATTTCAGCAATGCTGATATAGACATTATAGCTGATAGGATTACTACCAGTTGGCACGTTATCTCTCTCTGTATTCCAGCAATGCCGCTGTCAAATGGTGAAAATCATCATCAGGTGATAACCAGGGGAACTCTCAAGAGGGTGAGGAGATGACTTTGAATCACGTTTAAAACAAATTTGTCATGAAAAGTCAGCAAATGCCATAGTACTCGATGCAATTTAGGAGATCGAGTAAGGGTTGAAACTCAGGAGATGATAGTAAATGAATGATACCAAAATCAGAAAACTGGAGGGGTATTTCCTTCCCCATTTTTAATTTCAATCCGCACCGGTGAAATTGAATTGAGACAGGTTTTTTAGCATAAAATTGGAACCTAGGCGGTAACGAATCCTGTTGTTACCAATTTCCTCCCCCTCCACCAGGTAATAATGGCGAAGGCGGGAGATGTGCTTGGAAATGGTTGATTTATTAAGCCCGAGTTCCCGGGCAAGATCTTGATTGCAACTGGGTTTTTCTGCCAGCCGGGCCAGTATTTTTAACCTTTGAGGATCACCCAGGGCGCGAAAAGTCCCAGCAAGATACTCAAATTCATCTCCTGGAATATGACTGTTGAGGAATGGAGAGTTTTTGACCGGTATGGCAATAAAGATTACACCGGGCAGACATGTATCATCATAAAGGCTGTGGGGGGATGAAAAAACCGAGGGCATCCAGATAATTTTGGTTACATCTTTTCCTCCCTCCAAATTTTTGTTGTACCAGGCATGAAGGGTTAGGGCACCATCATTATATGTCATTTTTTTACCCAGGCGTTGATAGAATTTTTCTGGAGGGAGTCTGTTAAACTCCATGAGTTTTTCATTGATTGTCTGTACCAGGGCAAGCTCAACCTTTTCCATAATTCCTTCGTAATGTTCTTTATAAAACCACCTGAAAAAGCGTTTTAAATTATCAATTTCTTGTTCTGGATTTGCCAGAACATCTTTGTAATGGGCTGATTCAAATCTTCGGTATTTTTCTTCATCTTTTTCTTTCCAGGCATACGGTTTATCCCAGAGGGAAGAAAGGAAGTCAGAGCAGGGTAGATCTTGAAAGTGATTTAAAAAATTAATAGAACTTTTGATAGGGAAAAAATTTTTCTTTGTAAGCAGATCCAAAAGAAAAGTCCAGCGTTCAAAACTTCCCCAGAAATCAATTATTGAGAGCATATCTTCAGGAATTTCATTCCTTTTTCCCTTTGCCCAATCCCGATGAGAATAATCATCGGGTGTTGAAATGAGAGTTAATAGAAGAATCATTTCAAAGAGAAGGTTGTAATCAAATTGAATATTGTCCTTGATGTGGTCTAATTTATGAATGGTAATGGTCATGGTCTGTACCCCTTTCCCCCGAGCATGTAGTTTGATCAGTTGGAAACTACTCTTATTTTAAACATGCTGAAATAAAATGTCAATAGGGCAAATTTTATACAGGGCAACGATGAAGTGCCTGATAGAAAGGCAGTTTAGCAAGCAGGATATGGGTTGACGGGTTTTTCCAAAATTGCTATAATAAAAGGTAGTTTCCTTTTTAGCAAACAACACCATGGGGCGAAGGAAAATACTTCTTTTTTTATGACGGGGGGGATGGAGAAAAACTAGGACAGTGAAAACTGGGATGGCTTTTTTATCATTTTTTAGGAAGGGGAGGTTACAATGCAGATTCGCAAGTGGTTCAGCCTGGTTTTATTTCTTTCTCTGCTTTTTTTCTTCTGGGGGTGCGATCGAGATGAGGAACATACTTTGACAGTTGAACTTCAGCCTGAGGTTGGCGGGACGGTTAATGTGGAAAGTGGTACAACCTTTCCCCATAATACGGTTGTAGAACTTGAACCCCTGTCGGAAGCAGGATGGGAGTTTAAGGAGTGGCAGGGAGAACATGGGGATGAAGTTACCTATGAAGTAGGGATCTGGAAACTCCTCATGGATGAGGACAAGGCCATCACTGCGGTATTTGAGCAGTTGCAAACCGATGCCACTTTAAAGGATTTGAGTCTGGAGCCGGGTATTCTGGTACGCGATGATGAATATCCCCCTCCGGGATTTGGCGATAGGGTTTTCCATCCCCATATAACAAAATATTATACGGCTCCCATTGTTTATGAAGAAGAATCAGTAAAAGTTTTTCCTGTGGCAAATGATGACGAGGCACAGGTCTGGGTTAATGGAGTTGAGCTGGGTACAGAAGAATATTTTGAACTCCCCTTGGAAGTGGGAGAACAGGATATTGAGATTGAGGTTGTGGCACAGGATGGAGAGACCACAAAAAAATATACTGTCACAGCGGAACAGAGCCCCTGGGCCCTGGTGGGAGACCCCATACCGGCCCCCAGTACAATTGATCGCGATTATCTTGGTCTTTTCCATGATGGAGATACATTGTTTCTGGGTTACAGTGACTGGGACAATGAGTATATAGGAACTGTAAAGCATTTTAGGGATGGAGAATGGCAAGATTTCAATGGCGGAGATTTTACACCGAAAGATATCCGCTTTTTCAATTTCTTCATGGAAGGGGATCAGCAATATGCAGTCTTTCGTGAGCCAGGGGAACCAGGTTCACCTGCCTATTATGGCAGCGCATCGGCAATGAAACATGATGGAACCTCATGGGAATTTATTGGAGAGCGGGAATTCACAGAGGGCACTTCTGGGCAATATTCCTTTTTTGTGGAGCAGGGTGTTCCGTACCTCTCTTTCCGGAGGAATATGAATGTATATGTGAAGTCCTACGACCCTGATCTGGGATGGCATGGCCTGGGTGAGGGATTGGGGGATCATGTGGCATTTCCATGTGTCTTTGTGGAGGATGGCACTCCTTATGTAGCTTATTCGGATTATGGAGCTACAGTGCAAAAATTTGATGGGGAAGACTGGCAGCCTCTGGGGGAAGAAAAATTTACCTCCAGCGCCAGCCGCATAGAACTGGCAGTTTATGATGGTACGCCCTACATTGCCTTTTTAGATGCTGGAGGCCTTATCAAACCCCTCTCAGTAATGAAATTTGATGGCGTAGAA
>PWFW01000038.1 GCA_003554225.1 Halanaerobiaceae bacterium
AACCAAGTATTATATTAAAGTCTGGGGAGAAGCACACGGTTACGACTTTTCTTGGGTAGCTAGTTTTATATACTCACTAACTAGAAATGAGTATATAGTAGAACAAGATAGTGAATCCGGTGAATATAATTACCGACTACTTATATCAAACCCAACAGAAATATTCAATAATTTGGAGGTATACGACAAGAGAGTAGATCAACCAGAACTGCCAGAGCATATGTTCGCTTATATTTTCCGAGATACCAAAAAGGTAACCATACCTATCCTGGTAGGTACGTCGGAATTCCTGACATATTGCTTTATGGTCCCTTCCACATCACAGGTTATACAATATCTACGTAACGCATATGGTATAGAACAACCAGATCCATTCATGCGTTATGGTAAATACACCGAGTTTCTAACAACGCCTGAGTGTGGAGGGTTCAAAGACGTTATCAGACAAAGAACAAATTCACCAAAAGTAGATATGGTCGATATACGCACATATCTACAAAACCCACCGCCAGAGGACAAACCATCTCCATTTGATGAATGGTTTCGATTTCACACAAAATTACATTCAAAAAGACGAGTAGCAGAGGAGGTTATATGCGGCCAGTAGAAGCGCTAAACATTAAGTTTTTAAACAAATCTACACCGAGAGGTGACAGAAAAACGATTCTGGAAAACGAGATCGATGATCTAACTAATCAACTCTTCCAAAAGAGAGAAGAGTATATGCAGCTGGTAAATGGCAAAGAGACAGACATAACTGAATACACTCTGCAGGCCATCAGGAATAAGTTTCCGATCCTGCCTCCAGAGTGGATCACCCCTGAGCCTAACGGAGGCTTCTCTATAAATATAAATACCATTCCTATGGAAATAACCGTGGGTGGTGAGGAAAGCTACTACACAACTCTACCATTCTATAATTATCGCATAATTGTACCTTTAGGAGAAGGGCAGATAAATATAGTTAATGAGTCAAGCTATTTCTCTAAAGACTTCGATTATCCATTCAGAATAAATAGAGAGTCTTTCGGTCACCCTCATGCTAATACGAATACCCGAAGCTTCACTAATATCTGCACCGGGAATAATCCTTTTCTAAATATGTATTATGAAGGAAGAATTCAGACTCCTAAGGATATCTCTGAATTCCTAATACATGCAGTAAAGTGGGCCAGCACTGTAAATACTACAGATATGTATAACACAGCAAGCTCACTGCATTTACTACAAGCAGATAGAGGAATAGACTTTTCTGTTAGTGCAGATGAAGCGATTAAAGCGTTCAGATTGTATATGAATAACGAGATATATCCTATCGATGTTCAAAATCTTCCTGAAAAGCTAAGTCCTGTTAGTTGTAATATAGTTAAAACTATAATTCACAAGATAATTTACTTCTTTGGAAGCTCTGCCCTTCATGTAGATGCTCTGATGCATCAAATGCTACATGCCTTCCTATTTATAGGCAAGGAAGCACCAGCATCTTCTCTGAAAAACCCCACGGTAATAAATTACCCAATGTGGGATCTACAGATAATGTATGATGGTCAATATAACTATATCAACAATTCAACAATAGCTTTGGAACCAGAAAAGAAAGTACAACAAATGAAACAATGGAAGGAGTTCAACAATGTATAGCACGTTTCAACCTACACTGTTCGGTAATACACAGACACAAACAACAAAACCAGAGGACAAGGACTACCCATTCCACGAACCAAGAATAATCGAACCGCCGTACGACTATTTAATCCCGTGTGTGGAACATGGATTCGTAGCGATGAAGGAGCTGCAGTCTCATACTCCTCAAATCTATTTTCCAAAAATTATCTATGAAGAATTGATGTACTTAGCCAAGTATACGACCTCAAAGAATAAGATAGAGGCCGCAGCTATGCTGGTTTATCGCAAGCTTATGGAAGAAAAGCCAATCTGGGAATGCTTGGGATACTTCATGTTGCCACAGGAAGCTACTGGGTCTGAAGTAGATATATTTATTAATCCAAAGCATTACGACAAGTCTATCAACTGGATTAATGAGAACCGCCCAAATGTGAAGACAGATCAACAACACATAGGTCACTTCCATGTGCACCCCAAGATGGGCGCTTTCTTCTCCGGTACAGATGACAAGCAGCAAACTCAGCTATCTCAGCTGGCCCTGACAACAGGTGTCAGAATCTTCCTGGTGGTAAATGAAAAGAAGGAGCACAAAGCCAGGGCTATTCAGTACGGCCCGCTGCCGGCTACGGAAGACGGTAAGCCACACTGCATAGATAATATCGCCCTGGGTATCTCCTATGCGACTGAGGAAGCCTGCCAGCATCTGACAAAGGACCGCAAGGCCGAAATCGAAAAAATGGTGGATGACTTGGTAATTCAAAAGAAGGTTTATAGTTACAATTATACCCAAGGGTATAATAGTACCTATAAACAATACACAACTTACCAAAAACCAACCCAAACCGATCAAACACACAACGACGACCTATTCTGGTGGATTTCCACCAGACACAACAAGTTTGAGTCTTATTTCAAACACATTGTGTCGTACTTTATAGGTCATTTCGATAACATGGAACTTAGACACGCCACGTTAGACCCCACTATGTTCGAGGACGAGCTTCATCAATCCAGCCAGCACTTCATATTTTTGGATAACGGATTTGATGATGAGCTCTCAAATCAACTAATCTCTCTATCAGAGAGAGTCAATGATTTTCTCTACACCGCGTTCTACAACGAAGAATACGAGTTCTTTGACTTGGAAGGAGCTTCAGCGGAATTCGCAGAGGGATTCTCCCAGGTGGCCGCCCTGATGATCGCTGTAGAGACTGGATGGATTAAGGATAAAGATCTAACTGGCATCAAGATCAAGGAATGGACCGGCTTATCAATAATTCCTTACCAGCTGCGAGAGTTGATAGGGATAGTATTTCATAATCTACCGGATAACACAAATCGGGTAGATGACGTAATCGAAAAAATAGCCACATAAATAAAGGAGACTAAAATATGTTCGGAGATCTAATTCAACAAGAACAACAGCCAACTCAAGAAAAGACGGAGCTGGAAACTCAGATAGAGAGAATACTCTCCAGTCCGGAATTAGATCTCCAATCTTTCAGACTTCGCCACTCTGGAGCCACCAATATTCGGTGGCTCCAGAACCAGGAGTTCTGTGAGATTGGAGTAGGGGCTATTGGAGGAACCAAGGTCCCGTTCCAGATAGACCTGGGCTTGGAGAAAGGAACCTTGGTAGACCCTGACGGAGTGGAGTTTCACAACCTTTC
>PWFW01000221.1 GCA_003554225.1 Halanaerobiaceae bacterium
CCAGCACTTATCTGCTAATATTTAAACTAACCTATTTATGCTATTAACATAAATCCTAACATCTTTAATGCTGACAACTTATTTATTTTTAATTTCTTAATACCAGAAAAGTGCAACTAATTTCTTAAAACCAGAATAACACAACTAACTTCATCAAACCAGAAAAGCGCAATTAACTTCATCAAATCAGAAAAAGCAATCTCTCCTATCCCAGGATTGAATAAACCAGGTCCATAAATTCCTCCTGCAGCAAACTGAGCCGCTCCCGGGCTTGAGTTTCACTGCCGCCCCGGACAGCAAAATAAATTTTAAGTTTAGGCTCGGTGCCGGAAGGCCTTACAGTGATAAGGCTTTCATCGGCCAGGCGGAACTGCAGAACATTGGAGGAAGGAAGCCCAAGCTCTTTAAATTCGCCGGACTGACAGTTCACCGCCTCCTGGTTGAGATAATCTTTAAAAACCATAAGCTCCTGCCCTGCTATTTCGTCAGGATAATTTTCCCGAAGCTCCTCCAGAGTGCGGTCAATCTTCTCCTGCCCCTCTTTGCCCTCCAGGCGGATGGATTTGAGGTCCTCCAGATAATAACCGTGCTGTTCTCTAAGTTCGGCCAGCCGATCCAGCAGGCTTTTATTTTCCTCTTCCTGATAGTAGAGGGCCATGGTGGCCAGCAGAGCAGCAGCATTAACCGCATCCTTATCCCGGGCATAGGTTCCAGTAAGGTAACCATAACTCTCCTCAAAACCAAAGATAAATTCCTGCTCGGTCCCTTCAAACTGCTTGATTTTCTCTCCGATGTATTTAAAACCGGTCAGCACATCCATAACCTCCACCCCAAATTCCTCGGCAATACTGCAGATCATTTCAGTGGAGACAATAGTCTTAATTATAACTCCCTCATCCGGCAGCTGCCCCTTCTCCTGTAGACGCAGCAGCAGATAATCAGCCATCAGCACCCCGATTTCATTCCCGTTCAGAGCCCTGTAATTACTTCTCAAGCCGGCACCTTCCTTGATCTGAACAGCTTCAGGTTCATCAGACAGCTCACTTTGGTCAACCTCACCCTTCTCGACTGCTCTGCTGCTGGAAAAAGCTTCAGCCTCTTTGACCAGCACACCCAGGCGATCGCAGTCCGGATCGGTAGCCAGAATCAGGTCAGGCTGATACTCCTCAGCAAGCTCCAGGGCCAGGGTATAAGCCTGCTCCTCCTCGGGATTGGGACTTTTAACGGTGGAGAATTCCGGATCAGGCTCAGCCTGACGCTGCACCATCATCAACTCTTTAAAACCAAGCTGATTTAAAAAGCTGCGGACCGGTTTGCTGCCGGTACCATGAAGCGGAGTATAGATAATTCTTATTTCACTGCCGCTCTGGGCAGCCAGCTCGGTGTCAGGCAAAACCTCTTTCACAGCCTGAAAATAAGCCTCTTCTACCTCATCTCCAATATATTCTAAAAGATCCTGCTCCAGAGCCTCCTCCTGAGAAAGGGTGCGGATTAAATTAAAATCATCGATTTCAGCTATCTCAGCCATAACCTCCCGGGCTTTTTCGGGAACCAGCTGACAGCCATCGGGACCATATACCTTATAGCCATTGTATTCCGGAGGGTTGTGACTGGCAGTAATAACTATCCCGGCCTTGGCCTGAAAATGCCGGACTGCAAAGGACAGCTCGGGAGTTGGCTTCAATTCCTCAAAAAGATAGGTTTTGATGCCATTACCTGCCAGCACCAGGGCTGCCTCTCTAGCAAACTCCGGGGAATTGTGCCGGGAATCATAGGCTATCACCACCGACAGAGGACTGGAAGCATCATCGAAATAATTAATAATGTAATTGGCAAGCCCCTGAGTCGCCTTCCTGACAATATATTTATTCATCCGGTTGGTTCCGGCTCCCATTTTTCCCCGCATACCGCCGGTACCAAACTCCAGGTCCCTGTAAAATCGCTCCTCTATTTCTGCTTCATTATCCTCAATGCTTTTCAGCTCGGCTTTTGTTTCTTCATCAAAATAATCATTTAACAGCCAGTCGCGATATCTTGACATATAACTCAAGATAATATCCTCCTTTTTCAAGCCTGATTTAACTTAAAATTTTTTCATCCTGTTTTCATTCTGCAGACAGTTATCTAAATTAAATCTTCTGAGAGATAATTCCAGGCAAATTTCCAATTAATAGCTCATTTTGCGCTAATTATATCATAAAAATCTGGGGCTGTCAGCTTTTCCCGGTAAATAAAAAGCCCCCTCAGGCTTATTTTCAGCCAGGGGGCTGGTAATATTAAACTTTTCAGCCGGTCAATTATTTTCAGCAGAAATCTGGCCTCAGAAGGCAATAACTGCTTCTGCTATCTGTTCAAGGTCCTGGATGCTGAGGGAAGGATGAACCGGAAGAGAGAGCACCTGAGCAGCTGCTACCTCAGCCCGGGGGCAGCTGCAATTATCGTAACCCCGCCTGCTGTAGAGGGGCTGCTTATGAGCGGGAAGGGGATAATATATGCCACTCCCCACTCCCTTCTCTTTGAGAAATTCTCTCAGTTCCTTGCGATATTTTTTCACCTCAGCAAAATAACCTGTCAGCTCCTTCTTATCCAGAGCTTTTTCGTGATCGGTCAGACTTAAAGGTCTAAGGCTAATTGTATACTGGTGATAAACATGATGGTTCTCAGGCCTTTCTTCCGGCACCTCCAGCCAGTCCAGCCCCTGGAGTCTTTCAGTCAGGTAGCGGGCGTTCTCCCGGCGTCTGGCATTATAATCCTCCAGACGGCTGAGCTGCTGGCGTCCCAGGGCTGCTGCCAGATCGGTGGGACGAAAGTTATGTCCCAGCACATCATGCTGATAGTGACCGGCCCGGCCGTGATTAATGATTTTCCGGGAGCGCCTGGCGATTTCAGCATCAGAGGTTACCAGCATACCACCCTCGCCGGTAGTCATATTTTTGGTGGGGTAAAAGCTGAAGATTCCCGCCTTACCAAAGCTGCCAGCTCGCTGACCGGAGTGAGCGGCTCCATGGGCCTGAGCAGCATCTTCAATAACTATCAGCTCATACTCATCGGCCAGCTCCATAATCCCGGTCATATCTGCTGGCTGCCCGAAAAGGTGAACCGGAAGTATTCCTCGAATTTCAGGATCCTTCTCCAGAATTTCTCTGACACTCTCGGGGTCGAGATTAAAGGTTGTCAGATCAATATCGGCAAAGACCGGCTCTACCGAATTAAAAAGCAGTGAATTACAGCTGGCAATAAAGGTAAAGGGTGTGGTAATCACTTTGTCGCCGGCCTTCAACCCACTGGCTTTAAC
>PWFW01000082.1 GCA_003554225.1 Halanaerobiaceae bacterium
GGCAGCCTGCGAATTATTTTATCAGGTATTTCTTCAGTTAAAGATTCAGATTTGAGCCTACTATCGACCTCTCTGGAATCATTATCTATATCCGTCATATTTCCCCGCCCCCGGACTTATTTTTCAATATAAGTTCTTTTTATCACAATACTTCAATTTCATTGTATATTATTTAACATAATTATTCAAGAGTTTATCTGAAGAATTTTATGAAATTTTCATTATTTTCTCGCTGATTATCTGCCCGCTTTATTCATTTCTGTCAGTGGGGTCTGCTAGATTTTTTTCAGAGATAACTTATCAAAATATCAGTTTATTGCAGGAAATTATCTGTTAATAAAGAATTTTTCTATAAGGTTAGCTTAAATTATACTGGATAAATTCTGTTACAAATCAGTTCAGGGAGTTTATAAAAATTGGCTAAAATACAGGAGGTATAAAATGGAGAAACTATCGGGAGAAGATCTGCGCTGTGATTGCCTGCCAACTGCCTTTGACTTTGATTCGACTGAGGAAATTGAAGGCCTGGAAGAGGGTATAATAGGACAGCGGAGAGCAGTAGAAGCAATTGACTTTGGTTTTGAAATAGAGCGGGAAGGTTATAATATCTATATGGCCGGGATTCCGGGAACCGGCAAAAAGACCTATGCCCGCAAGGTAGCCACCAGGCGGTCTGCCAATCAGCCGACGCCTGATGATATGCTTTATGTCTTCAATTTTTCAAATCCGGAAACCCCCCGGGCGATAAAGATGCCTGCCGGTAGAGGCAAGCACCTCAGGGATGAGATGGAAAGCATAATTGAGGAGCTAAAGGATGAAATCCCTAAACTCTTTGAAGGTGAAGAATACGAGGAGAAGCGCAATGAGATAATGGCAGAGTATCAGGAAAAATCCAGCCAGGTGATGGAGGAGTTTGACCAGGAGATCAGAGAAGAGGGTTTTATGATTCAAAATACCGAGAGGGGACCGGTTCCTGTACCGCTGGATGAAGAGGGAAATCCTTTAAAACAGGATAACTTTAAGGAGCTGCCGGAAGAGGAAAGACAGAAACTGAGAGAAAAGAGCCAGGATATAAAAAACAGACTGGATAAGCAGCTTCGCAGGATCAGGGACCTTAAGGAAAAGGCACAGGATAAAATGTCCGATCTCCAGGAAAAGATGGGGCTTTCAATTGTCCAGCCTATTATCGACCAGTTAAAACATAGATTTTCTGGCTGTGAGGAGGTAATTAGCTATCTCGATGATGTTAAAGAAGATATTATCGATAATCTGGACAGATTTATTGATAAAAATGGAGATAATTCCATGCCCTTCCCCTTTAAGTCCGGCAGGGATGAAAACTTCTTTGTCCGATATCAAGTTAATTTGATAGTTGATAATTCTGATACCGAAGGCGGCCCGGTTATTTTTGAGACCAATCCCACCTATTATAATCTCTTCGGTAAAATTGAGGGAAAGAGTCAGTTTGGCACCGTAACTACGGATTTTACCATGATCAAAGGAGGAGCGCTGCACCGGGCTAATGGTGGTTATCTGATAGTTCAGGCCAAGGATGTGCTCACCAATCCCTTCTCCTGGGAAACCTTAAAGAGAGCGCTTTTGAATGAAGAATTAAAGGTTGAAAATATCGGAGAGCAGTACCGGACCTTTCCCATCAGTTCCTTAAAGCCTGATCCCTTTGAGATTGATGTTAAAGTAATTATGATCGGTAATCCTTTTATATATCAGCTGCTCTATATCTATGATGAGGAGTTTAAAAAGCTCTTTAAAGTAAAGGCCGATTTTGATACCGAGATGATCCGCAGTGAGGATAACATGAAAAAATTTGCCTCCTTTATAGCCTCAGTCTGTGAGCGGGAAAATATGCTGCACTTTAAAGCTGAGGCAGTTGGTAAAATAATAGAATACAGCAGCCGGCTCTCCGGAGATAATACCAAGATGACCACCAGGTTTAATGAAATAATGGAACTGCTCTATGAGGCCAATACCTGGGCTGATCTTGATGAAACAGAGCAGGTTGAGGCAGACCATGTTCTTAAAGCTCTAAGCAAGAAAGAAGAGCGCTCCAATCTTACCGAGGAAAAAATCCAGGAGATGATTGACAGGGACCATCTGATGATCGATGTTGAGGGTGAGGTTGTCGGTCAGATTAATGGTCTCTCGGTCTACCAGTCCGGACAGTATTCCTTTGGTCGTCCCAGCAGAATCACCTGCCAGACCTTCCTGGGGCAGGAAGGTGTGGTTAATATTGAAAGGGAAGCTAAGATGAGCGGCAAGATACATGATAAGGGTGTGCTGATTCTTTCCGGTTACCTGGGAGGCAAATATGCTAAGGAGATGCCGCTGACACTATCGGCTTCACTGGCCTTTGAACAATCCTATTCCGGGATTGATGGCGATAGTGCTTCCTGTGCTGAACTTCTGGTTATTTTATCAGCCCTCTCCGGACTGCCTTTAAAGCAGAATCTGGCTATCACCGGCTCTATGAATCAGCACGGTAAGGTTCAACCTATCGGAGGAGCAAATGATAAGATTGAGGGATTTTATCAGGTCTGCCAAAACCGGGGGCTTGATGGCAGCCAGGGGGTTATTATTCCCAGCCAGAATATTGAAAACCTAATGCTAAAAGACGAAATCGTCGAAGCAGTTGAAGCAGAAAAATTCCATGTATTTACCATAAGCGAAATTGATGAAGCGGTTGAGCTCTTCTTTGATCGCCCGGCAGCAGAGGTTCATGAACTGGTTTCATCTTCCCTGGAGCAGATGGCTGAAAAGGCCCGGGAAATCAAAGAGGGACAGCTGAAAAGTGCCGATAAAACTCAGGAAAATGATAGTGAGGATGATATCCCTGATCCGGTTGGTTAAATGGATATCTTAAAAATAGAATGGCTGAGAAAATGTCAGATAATCCGATCTAATTGGCTTTACATGACCTTGAAACCCTAATATACTAATTATCTCAATTTGACCATCTCTGTCCTTAAAATTATAATTATAAGTGAGGAAAGTCAGGAAAGGACAAAAATCAAATGGAGGTGGTTAGCATGTTTGATATGGTACCCTTTAGGAGAAGAGGACGAGGCTTAACTGAGAGAGAAGATCCCTTCAATCGCATGGTAGACAGTTTTTTCAATGATGCCCTGAGTGTTTTTGAGGGTGGATTTAAGACAGATATTAAAGAGGAAGAAGATAAATTTATCCTGGAAGCTGAACTGCCGGGAATGACCAAGGATGATATTGAGCTTGAGATCAATGAAGATATCCTGACAATCAAAGCCAGAAAAGAAGACGAGAGAGAAGAGGAGCGGGAAAACTATATTAGAAGAGAAAGAAGAACAGGCTCCTACCAGAGATCCTTCAGGATTGAAAACGTTAAAGAAGAAGATATAAAAGCCCGACACGAAAATGGTATACTGATAGTTGATCTTCCCAAAGAAGAACCCTCTAGGCCCAGAAGGAAAACCATTGATATTGAGTAATCCTCTGTTCTGTTTCAGCGAGCCCTGTTTTTCAGGGCTTATTTTTTTTTGAATTTCAGGGGATTTTTTAAGAATCTCAAGCTGGTTGATATCTTAATCCAGTCAAAAAACCTCCCTCAGCCTGAGACTGATGGGAGGTTTTTGTATCTGGAATCTGCTGACTGCTTTATATTATCAGACTGATCATTAGTCTTGAAGGCTATAGTTATTATCTTCAGCCAGCCGGCTGACTCCCTCAGTTCCGGGACTGAGTTCATCTTCACGGCTGGAAAATCCCGGCTCAGTGTAGGCAAAGATTTTACCTTCAAAGTTACGCAGTACCACCTTGCCAGGAGAACGAGAGATAATATACTGAGGATTTGCCGGGATCTTTCCTCCGCCTCCAGGGGCATCAATTACATAGGTGGGCACACCCAGTCCGGTGGTATGACCCCGGAGAGATTCGATTATGCTGAGTCCTCGATCAACTCTGGTGCGAAAGTGTTCGATGCCCTGGGATAGGTCACACTGATAAATATAATAGGGTTTAATCCGAATTCGGAGCAATTCGTGAACCAGTTTTCGCATAATTCTGGGGCTGTCATTAATCCCCTTCAGCAGGACCGACTGATTCCCCAGGGGGATGCCGGCATCTGCCAGCCGGGAAACAGCCTTTTCAGCTTCAGGCGTGATTTCCCGGGGATGATTAAAATGGGTATTGAGATAAAGAGGATGATATTTTTTCAGCATCTCAATAAGTTCGGGGGTTATCCGCTGGGGCATAACTACTGGAGTCCTGGTTCCAATGCGAATCATCTCTACGTGCTCGATCGCCTTTAGTTCCTGCAAAATATTTTCCAGTTTGTCATTGGAGATCAAAAGACCGTCCCCGCCAGAAATCAGAACATCCCGAATGCTGGGATTATTTTTAATATAATTCAGGGCCTGAGAGATTTTATCCGAGGGAAGGGGGCTGTCAGTTACTCCGGCAAACCTCCTTCTGGTACAGTGGCGGCAGTACATGGAACACTGATCGGTAATCAGAAGTAAAACTCTATCGGGGTAGCGGTGGGTTAAACCCGGAACTGGAGCATCAATATCCTCATGAAGAGGATCCTTCATATCAGCTCTGCCGGTTTTAAGTTCCAGAGATGTCGGGACAGCCTGACGGCGGATGGGACAGTCGGGGTCTTCAGCAGACATTAAACTTGCATAGTAGGGAGTTATAGCCATCCTTAACTTTTTCAAGGCTCGATTTATCTCCCTTTCCTCCTTGTCAGTCAGAGGAATAACCTGCTTTAAGGTTGAGGTATCTGTAATCCTGTTTCTGAGCTGCCAGTGCCAGTCCTGCCATTCTTCCGAGCTGACATCCTGCCAGATTTCAAATTTTTGATAATTTGACATACTGAACTCCTCCTGTCTTGCTTGTTGCTATTTATATCATAACTTCACCAGTATATACATGCAAATTTTATGCCAGCACTTTACCTCTTGGGAGGAGGAGATCTACACCGGATAAAGAACATAAATAACGAGATGCAATGACATATTTTTTGGCTAAATGAAGCTTTATACAGTGACGGAAAGCTTAAAGCCCGGGCCGGCTTAATTCCGGGACAGATATTTTTTACTGAGAATCAGGATTTTTATCCGATGATAAGCATTTCCCGGGAATTATATGAAGAAAATTGAATTAGGAGGCAGCAAAAAATGAAGAACTTGCCCTGCACCAATATTAAAGTCAGTCGGATTGCTGAGAATGCCCGTCAGATGAAAGCTAAATGTCAATCTCTGGGCATTAATCTTACCGGGGTAGTTAAGGGAGCTGCCGGTGATCTCAGGGTGGCTGAAGCTTTTCTGGCTGGAGGTATTAATAGTCTGGGAGATTCCCGTCTGAAAAACATTAAAAAATTTAAAGAGGCAGGTTTGTCGGCTGAATTTATGCTCCTCCGGCTGCCGGATCCCCGGCGGGCTGATGAGGTGGTAGAGCTTGCCGATATCAGCCTCAACAGTGAGCTTATTACCCTAAAAGCTCTGGGAGAAGCAGCCAGAGCCCAGAAGAAACTCCATAAAGTGATAATTATGGTTGATGTAGGGGACTTAAGAGAGGGGGTTCTTCCTGGAGAGATTAAAGACTTTCTGGCCGAGGCCCGGCATATTTCCAGCATTGAGATTATCGGGCTGGGCACCAATGTCGGCTGTTATGGAGGGGTTTTACCCACCCCGGAGAACACCGCAGAGCTGGTTGAACTTAAGTCGCAGCTGGAAGCTTCTCTTTCAATCAAGCTTGAGGTTATTTCAGGTGGTAATACCGCCACCACGGTCCTGCTGGATCAGGGCAAAATGCCGGCCGGGGTAAATCATTTAAGGGTGGGAGAAGGGATTCTCCAGGGCCCCGATATTACCAATCAGAGAGAGCTTCCCGGTTTCAATCAGCAGAATATAGCTTTGTCTGCAGCAGTTATTGAGCTTAAACGCAAACCCACAGTTCCCAGAGGCACTTTAGGCCATGATGCCTTCGGCCAGCAGCCCAGTTTTGTCGATAAAGGAGAGAGGCTCAGGGCAATTTTAGCGGTCGGTCGTCAGGATGTCAGAATTGCCGGACTGAAACCCTCTCTGGCCGGAGCTGAAATCATTGGGGCCAGCAGTGACCATCTGCTGCTGGATGTTACGGAAGCTGGAGTAGATCTTAAGGTTGGTGATATAATTGATTTTGAGCTTGATTATGGCGGCATGCTTTCTGCCATGACTTCCCCCTATCTGGCCAGAAACTATCTCCAGTAGTCTTAAAATCTGTTCCAGCAAAAAGCAGTTGCTGGAAAAAATCTGTCAGTTAAATCACCCTCTTTCCCGCCAGATAGGTCTGCTGCACTTCTAAACTTGCTAGATCGGATGGGCTGAGCCGGCGGGGGTCTTCCTCCAGGACGATAAAATCAGCCAGCTGACCGGTGCCTAAACTGCCCTTGTTCTGGCTTTCTCCGCTGAGCCGGGCTCCGGCTTTGCTGTAAAATTCTAGGGCCTGATCCAGGCTCAACCTTTCTTCGGGAAGAAATCCCTGCTCCGGCCTGCCCTGCCAGTCCTGGCGGCTGACCGAGGCCTTCAGCCCGAAGAGAGGATTGGTCGGTTCGATGGGAGCATCCGAGCTGAAGGCCAGCTGAACGCCAGCCCGGGACAGGCTGTGCCAGGCGAAGCAGTTCTGCTGGAGTTCCCGATCCAGCCGATTTTTTACCATCTGACGGTCTGATTTAAGAAAAACGGGCTGAACCACTGCCCAGAGCTGATGCCTGCCCAGCTCAGCTATCAGTGCAGGCCGGGTCAGCTGACAGTGAATTATCTGGGACCGGTGGAGCGATTCTAATTTCGGGGCGGCTGCTTTAATAGCTTCCAGTGCAGTTTTAATGGCCCGATCACCAATAGCGTGAATAGCCGGGATAAATCCCTGCTGGTAACCCTTTCTTAAAATCTCTTGAAGCTCAGCAGCCTCCAGAAGCAGATCGCCTTTATTACCGGGATCATCAAGATAGGAGGTAGTTAGAGCTGCAGTCCGGGCCCCCAGTGATCCGTCCAGCATGATCTTAATCGGGCCATAGCGGAGCTCCTCATTACCCTCTCCGGTCGGCCGGGATATTTCAGTTAACTTTTCCAGATCGGCGGTATTTTTTATGCGCTGCTGCAGGTAAAGACGTGGTCTTATCCTGGTTGCCTGGAGATAGCCCTGATAGGCTGCCAGCATATCTTCAGCCCGGTTTAAAGCTGCCAGATCATCGATTCCGACAGAGGTAATCCCCTGCTGAAGCAGGTGTTTTCCGGCCTGATCCAGAGTAGATATAATTTCAGAGCTTCCCGGCTCGGGAAGTTTCTCCAGCACCAGATCGACGGCAGAATCAAAAAGAAGACCGTTAGGGCTGCCGTCAGAATAGCGACCAATCTTTCCTCCTTCAGGATCAGTTTTATCTCTATCTATTCCGGCCAGCTCTAAGGTTTTAGAATTGACTGCAGCAGCATGATAACAAATTCTTCTGAGAATCACGGGATCGTCAGTGGGTAGACTGTCGAGAAAATCCCTTTCTGGCAGTCTTTCTTCGGGAAATCGGCTGTCATTCAATCTGATTCCCAGTAAAATATCACCTTCTTTTTTGCTCTCAATTTCAAGCTCGAGCTTCTCTCTGAGCTCTTCCCGGGAACTAACCTGGCTGAGGTCCAGGGCAGCCAGATCAGCACCCAGCTGGTAGAAATGCAGGTGGGCATCATTGAAACCGGGGAGCACTGTAGCCCCTTTGAGATCCTCCTGAGGCCAGTCACCGTACTGGCTCATTACCCCGGCTCTTTCTCCACAGGCTGCTACTCTGCCGTCCTTTACTGCCAGCGCTCCATCCTTCCACCAGAGCCCTCTTTCTTCCCGGATTGTGCAGTTATAATAAACTCTTCCATTTTTAGCTGTCATATTACCCCTCCTGTTTAAACTGTCAATCTGTTCTTTCCTGAATTTTTGACATTAAATTATGGTTCTTTATGGTTCTTTTTTTGATTTTTGGAGATAATCTGTTTGCAATATCCAGCTTCAACTAAAATTAGCTTATGTTAATATCATTCATGTTAATATAATATCATATTTTACCGGCTAAACCTAACAGAATTATTTCCTGGTTTTTATTTCCAGAAAAAGGTTTAAATCGGCCGGCTTCTGCAAAATTTTTTTCAGATAAAAGAAAAATTTTTTGCAGGTTTGCAGGTCCTGATAGTTAAAGCAAGAACTAGTTAGGTAATAGAGAGTATAATCAAGGGGGTTTTAACTTTGGCTGAAGAGCTGGAGAGAATTATGAGTGAGGATGCCGGCCGGCTTCTGGGTGGAGGCAGCTGGCGGGAGATAGTTCTGGCGCTGGATGAAGGCATCCATATAGTTGATCAGCAGGCCCGGACAATTTTGTACAACCATTCAGCAGCCCGGATGGATGGGTTGAGGGCGGAGGAGGTTCTGGATCGGAGTATTTTTGAAGTTTTCCCATCGCTGACCTTTGAAAACAGCACTCTGATGCAGACCTTGAGGAGCAACCGGGAGGTCGGGCAGTCCCAGCAGACCTTTGTAAATATGAAGGGAGAGCAGATTACCACGGTAAATAAGACCGTTCCGGTTATTTTCAGCGATGGTTCCCGGGGAGCCATGGAGATATCCCGGGATATAACTCTGATTCAAAAGCTGTCAGAAAATATCAGCAGTCTGAGAAACAGGTTTTCCTCAGGAGGATCAGCAGAGGAATCTGTTTCTGTAAGCCGGGCAAAATCTCAGGTTAAATCCAATAATACCAGCTACACCTTTGCCGATTTGATAGGTGAGAATAAAGAGTTTAAACAGGTGATGAATGATGCAGTCAGAGCAGCCGGCAGCGATTCCTCGGTGCTGATAATCGGGGAGACCGGAACCGGTAAGGAGCTTTTTGCCCAGGGTATTCATAATGCCAGTTCCCGGGCCAACCAGCCCTTTATTGCTCAAAACTGTGCTGCCCTGCCCCGGGAGCTTTTAGAAAGCCTGCTCTTTGGAGCTGAAAAGGGCAGCTTCACCGGAGCTGCGACCAGGCCCGGCCTTTTTGAACAGGCTAACGGGGGGACAATTTTGCTGGATGAAATTAACTCACTGGATTATGATCTCCAGGCTAAACTGCTCCGGGTCCTGCAGGAGGGCAGAGTTCGCCGGGTCGGGGGACAGCAGGAAAAGAAAGTGGATGTCAGGGTTCTGGCCACTATGAATCAACAGCCAGAGGAGGCCTTTGCCAGCGGCAGTCTCCGTCAGGATTTATTTTATCGCTTGAGTGTAATCTGTCTTTCCATACCTCCGCTCCGCAGGCGAAGGGATGATATACCTTTGCTGCTGGATCATTTTATTGATCTTTATAATCAAAGATTTAATCGCAGACTGGAGGGCGTTACCGAAGAGCTCAAAGAGGCTATGTTTAAATATGACTGGCCCGGCAATGTCAGGGAATTGCAGCATATGATAGAATGCGGTTTTAACCTTGTCAGCCGGGAGCGTAAAATTGGTATGGACTCTCTACCTTTGCATCAAAGAGAGAAACTCAGCAATCTGGCAAGAGTCAGCAGCAATCTGGCAGAACCTCTGCTTCAGGGCGATATTCCTGAACTGGACAGCTATCTGGCTGCTGTGGAAAAGCAGCTGATCCTGAGAGCCCTCAGCCAGTCCGATAACAACATTACCAGTGCCGGTAAGCTTCTGGGCATCTCCAGACAGTCACTGCAGTACAAGCTGAAAAAATACCAGCTGGAATGAAAGTTGCATGTAATAATAGCAGGAGGTTCACACCATGGATCTGGGGTTACTGGTACTTTTTTTGCTGACAGGTTTTCTCCTGGGTTTTTTCCAGGAAAATAACCGGATATTGAGCAGACTGGCCCGGCTGGTGGTGCACATAGGCCTCCTGGTCCTAATCGCCGCCATGGGAGCCCGGATCGGAGCTGACCCGGATATTATCTCCGATCTGGGGCGGATCGGCCTGCAGTCCTTTGGCCTGGCTCTCGGCGGCATAGTAGGCAGTGTTATCTGCCTATATCTCTTCTCCCTTTCTGTGGAGGTTTTAGTAGAGCAGCAGGGGCAGGAGGATTCTGAGGTATCCAGGACTTCCGGCGATGAAGGCGGACTGAGGCTGACGGGAATAATCCTGCTGGTTGTCACAGCCGGAGGCCTTAGCGGATGGCTCTTTCTCCCTGAGACTGCTCTAACGCCGCTGACTTCACTTACCGCCTACTCCCTGATGGTTTTATTCGTGGGAGTGGGAATTGATATCGGTCAGAAAAGGAGCATTTTCCGGCAGATCAGAGAGCTGGGCTGGAGGATAATTGCCATCCCGCTGCTGGTGGCGCTCGGCAGCATTATCGGAACAGTAATTGCCGGCACACTCCTGGGTCTTCTTCGCAATGAATCTGCTGCCCTGGGGGCAGGCTTTGGCTGGTACAGCCTGTCAGCAGTTCTGCTTACCGATCTGCACAGCGTCGAGCTCGGTTCCATGGCCTTTCTCACCAACATCATGCGGGAGATGCTGGCTCTGATTACCATCCCGGTGATTGCCCCCCTGCTCGGCTCGATCACAGCTATTGCCCCCGGGGGAGCGACAACCATGGATGTCACCCTGCCGCTCTTGAAGAAGGTTGGCGGGGAAGAGGTGGTAATTCCTGCCTTTATCAACGGGGTGGTTTTGACGGCCCTGGTTCCCCTGCTGGTGCCCTTTTTGTTGGCCCTCTGATTAATAGCTGGCTCAATTTTACCGGGTGCAAATTAACCCGACAAAAAACAGTTATTTTTGGGAGAAGGCTCAGCAGCCCTGAAACTAAAAAGATAAAATTGTCTTTGAGAATTTCACATTTTTTGACCTGAAGGATCGGATCAGACCTGAAGGACCGGAAGATATCACCAGAAAGAAAAGAACGGCAGGCAGAGGAGGCGGCTTTATCATGACCCGACTGGCAGATTTGATTTTAGATTCCGAGAGCAGCACCACTGCCTTTATCGGCCTGGCAAAAAATGCCGGGAAAACCACCGCTTTCAACCAGGCCGGACGGGAGCTGGCCGCTGAAAACCTGAGGCTGGCCCTGCTTTCCTACGGCCGGGATGGGGAAAGATTTGATGCAGTCACCGGCAAAGAGAAGCCTGCGGTGCTGGTGCCTGAGGGAGCCTTTTTTGTAACGGCTGAGAAAGCTTTAACTACATACAGCTCCCGGGCTGAGCTGGTTGCCAGCACCGGCTTTAGCACAACCAGGGGTGAGGTCTCAATATATCGCTGCCGGGAGGAGATCTGTCAGGTTGAGCTGACCGGGATCAACAGGACTTCAACCCTGAGGATGATCCGGAACAGGCTTTCAGGCCTGGCTGATTTTATACTTGTGGACGGGGCTTTAGATCGGAGAAGCTCAGCCCTGCCGGAGCTGGCAGAATCAGCGGTGATCTCCACCGGAGCGGTGCTCGGCAGCACCATTGACCGGGTGGTGGCTGAGACTGCTTCAGCACTGCTGAGCCTTAAGCTACTCGGAGTTGCAGACAGAGAAGAGCGCAGCAGATATAAAAAACTGCTGGAGAAAGCCTGCAGTTTGAATTCAGGAGGCTGGCTCTTAAGCAGCCGGAAAAGGGAGATGTTTCAGGAGAAAATATCCCTGAATATCAAGCAGGAACTGGCCGGTTTGCTGGCCAGAAAAGAGGATTATAATCTTTTAATATTGACCGGTGCTCTAACCGGTGAGATTGTCAGGGCTTTACTGGCCAAGGAAGAGAGCCGGGGCCTGACAGTAATTGTCAGGGATGGCACCAGAGTTTTTCTAAATTTACGGGATTTTAATCTGCTGAAAAAAAGGGGAATTACCATTAAAGTGTTAGACCCCATCAATATTCTGGCTCTAACAGTAAATCCCCATAATCCCGAGGGGCGGGATCTTGATCCCGAACTTCTGCTGGCTGCCCTGAAGGAATCCCAGCCCGATCTTCCGGTGATAAATGTTAAATCACAGGATTATTATATTTAAAGCCTTTTAAACTTGAGCATTTTAAATTAGCAGATAACAGGGGAGAGATTACCATGGCTGAACTTGAAGTTGATGAAAAGCTGGTGGCTGACTGCCATAAGGCAGCAGCGGAGATTGCCGATGGGGTTGATAGCTTTATCTCAGGTCTGACCACCACCTCGGTGGAGCGAACGGTCATCAGGCTTCTGGGAGTTAATGGAGTTGATGCTGATAAGGTGCCGGTTCCCAATATTATGGTGGATCAGCTCAAGGAGGCAGAACTGCTTAACGAGGGGGCTGCTCACTGCCTGGGGAAGGCCCTTCTGGCAGGGAGTTATGAGGTTGAGGGGCTCGCCAGAGCGGTGGCCCGGGGCGAGGCTTATCTGCCTGACCTTATAAAGCAGTGCCGCGCCTCCCGGGAGGAGGTCACAAGCTTTGTCAGTGACCTGGTAGAGGCAAAAGCCGGGAAAATTAAAAAAACCCGTCAGGAAAGGGAGGAACTTAAAAAGGAACTCTCAACAGGTCCCAGGCCCTGGCTCTATGTAATTGTAGCAACCGGCAATATTTACGAGGACGTCAGGCAGGCCAGGGCGGCAGCCCGGCAGGGGGCCGATATCATAGCTGTGATTCGCAGCACAGCCCAGTCCCTGCTGGATTATGTCCCCTACGGTCCGACGACCGAAGGCTTTGGCGGCACCTATGCCACCCAGGAAAATTTCCGGATAATGAGAGAGGCCCTCGATGAAGTCGGCCAGGAGGTCGGGCGTTATATTCAGCTGGTCAACTACTGCTCGGGGCTTTGCATGCCGGAAATTGCTGCCCTGGGAGCCCTGGAAAGACTTGATATGATGCTGAATGATGCCATGTACGGCATTTTATTCCGGGACATCAACATGAAAAGAACCTTTATTGACCAGTATTTTTCCCGGCTGATCAACGCCTATGCCGGCATCATCATCAATACTGGAGAGGATAATTATCTCACCACCGCCGATTCTCTTACGGAAGCCCATACCGTAATAGCCTCTCAGTTTATCAACCAGGAACTGGCCAGACGCTCCTGCCTTCCTCCGGAGTTGATGGGACTGGGACATGCCTTTGAGATCGATCCCGCCCTGGAAGACGGTTTTCTCCTGGAACTGGCCCAGGCTCAGCTGGTCCGCCAGCTCTTTCCCGAAGCGCCGCTGAAATATATGCCTCCCACCAAGTATATGACCGGGGATATTTTTCAGGGCCACCTGCAGGACGGGATGTTTAATCTGGCCTCTATTATTACCGGTCAGGGCATCCAGCTTTTGGGCATGCTGACCGAAGCCATCCATACCCCCTTTATTCAGGATCGGGCTTTAAGCCTGGACAATGCCCGTTATATTTTTAATAACTGCAGAAACCTGGGCCAGGAGCTTGAGTTTAAATCCGGAGGCAGAATCCAGGCCCGGGCTGACGAGGTGCTTAAGGAGACCGCTGAAATGCTGGCGGAGATTGGAAAGAAGGGGCTGATCCCGTCCCTGGAAGAGGGGATTTTTGCCGGAATTAAAAGACCCAGAACCGGAGGCAAGGGAAGCGACGGGGTGCTGGAATGCTCCCGGCACTATTACAATCCCTTTGCCGATCTCTTTAGAAAGGAGCTGAGCAGCCAATGAAAGATAGCGATCCGGACAGAAAGAGCAGCAGTTTTCACAACTCCGGAAACTGGCAGGAAAAATCAGCAGATGTTGATCTGAAACAAGTTCGTCCCTATGGAGACACCCTAAATGACGGCCAGATTCAGCTCAGCTTCACCCTGCCGGTACCACCAGGGCCGGAAGCCCGGGAGGCGGGACGCACCCTGCTGGATAAGCTCGGCCTGAAGGAGGTTGAGGTTGTCCACAGCAGAGATCTGGGAGAGAATTTCACCTTTCTGATAGCCTACGGGCGCTGTCCGGTTTCAGTCGATTTCACCAAAATCGAAGTTGCCCGGGCAACGACCACAACCATGAGTTTTGAGGAGATCAACAGTTTTATCGCCGATAAGCTTAAGAGGCAGATCAGGGTGGTCGGCGCCTGCACCGGCACCGATGCCCATACTGTGGGGCTGGATGCCATCATGAACATGAAGGGTTATGCCGGAGAATACGGCCTGGAAAGGTATTCAGGTTTTGCCACCTGGAATCTCGGCAGCCAGGTCCCCAATGAAAGATTGATCAGCAAAGCAGTTGAAGTCGAGGCGGATGCTCTGCTGGTTTCCCAGGTGGTGACCCAGAAAAATGTCCATGTCAAGAATCTGACCGAACTGGTGGAGCTTCTGGAGGCAGAAGGTATCAGGGATGAATTTCTGCTGGTGGTGGGAGGGCCGAGGTTGAGCCATGAACTTGCCCTGGAGCTGGGCTTTGATGCCGGCTTTGGACCGGGAACAACACCCCCTGAGGTGGCTTCCTATCTGGCCCAGAAGCTGGCTGAAGAGTAAAACTAAAGGAGAGTGATGTTAATGACTGAGGCACTGATCCGACTGAGAATGAGTAC
>PWFW01000197.1 GCA_003554225.1 Halanaerobiaceae bacterium
ACTGCTATCCCGGCGGAGACTACCATACCCTTTATTTTGGTAAAATAGTTGCTTCCTATCTGGCTGAGTGAGGTCTCTCCCGGAATTTTGCCTCCCTTTGGGTTGAAAGCTTGACAGGTTTGTTATAATTTTATATACTATACTTGAACAATTATTCAAGCTTAGTATATAAAGGAGAGTTAACATGAATATCTCCACACCGGAGGCAAAACTCAGTTTCAGTATCCTGCAAAAAATTAAGGGAAAGACTCTGGAAATTCTTTTTGGACTGGTGCTTTTTCTTGCTGGTATTGTAGCAGGTATCTGGCTGGAACTCTGGCCTGCTGGCTTTAATATTATTATTTTAACTGCTGCTTATCTGCTGACAGGCTGGCGCATTGTTCGCCAGGCCGGCATTAATATTTCCCGGGGAAAGTTTTTTGATGAAAACTTTCTCATGACTGTTGCTACTCTGGGAGCTTTTGCTGTGGGGGAAATTCCAGAAGCTGTTGCAGTTATGCTCTTTTACCGGATCGGGGATTATTTCCAGAATCGGGCTGTCAGCTACTCTAAAAGTTCCATCCGCAATCTGCTGGAGATGAATCCCGATAGGGCAAAAATTAAAACCGATGACGGGATTCGAGAAATTAGCGCCGATAATCTCGAGACAGGTGATCTGGCAGTTATTGGCTGCGGTGAGAGAATTCCGGCTGATGGAAAAGTTGTAAAGGGCCGGGCTAATCTCGATACTTCTGCTCTAACCGGAGAAAGTGATCCTCGACCGGTGGCTCCAGGGAGTCAGGTGAAGTCAGGAATGCTGAGCCTGGATGGGAGTCTGGAGGTTGAAATTCAGCGGCCCTCCCGGGACTCGGCAGTGGCCAGAATCATCAGGCTGGTTGAGGAAGCAGCAGCCAGAAAGGGCAAAACAGAGAAATTTATTACCAGAATTGCCCGATATTATACTCCGGTGGTTATGGTCCTGGCAGTGCTGACAGCTCTTCTTCCTCCTCTTCTGGCTCAGGGAAGCTGGCAGACCTGGTTTTATCGGTCCCTGGTTTTTCTGGTTATCTCCTGCCCCTGCGCTCTGGTGATTTCTATTCCTTTAAGCTTTTTCGGAGGTATCGGGGCTTCAGCCCGCCAGGGCATATTAATCTCCGGCAGTGATTTTATTGAAAAATTCGCCAGAATCAAAAGGGTAATCTATGATAAAACCGGAACGCTGACCAGGGGTGAGTTTGAGTTGGCTGGAATAGAATGCTTAAATGATTTCACCAGAGAGGATATTTTAAGATATCTGCTGGCTGCCGAACAGTACTCTTCTCACCCGCTGGCCCGATCACTAAGGGAGAATAAAAATTTGAGGAAGGAACTGGAAGAAAAACTGCCGGAAATTGATTATCTGGAGGAAAAACCGGGACAGGGGCTGGAAGCAAAGATTGAAGAGAATAAAATTATGGCCGGCAATCGTCAGTGGCTGGAACAGGAACTGGGCTATGATTTTCCCTCCTCTGGCAGGGGAAAAGCAGAAATTTTGCTGGTAATTAATGACCGGCCGGCAGCGCTCCTTTATTTTACCGATGCCCTTAAATCAGGAACTAAAAAATTAATAACAGCTCTTAAATCAGCGGGAATTAACGGTCAGGCAATTCTCAGTGGAGATAATCAGAATTCAGTTCAGGAGGTTGCCAGCAGTCTGGGTCTCGCTTACTATTCCGACCTGATGCCGGAGGATAAACTCTCGCTCCTGGAAAAATTTATGGAGGAGGGGGAAAATGCAGTGGCCTACCTTGGTGATGGCATTAATGATGCGCCGGTGCTGGCCCGGGCAGACTTAGGGGTGGCGATGGGCGGTTTTGGTTCAGATGCTGCCCTGGAGGCTGCTGATGTGGTGATTATGAACGATGATCCCGCTCAATTTTTGACAGGTTTAAATATTGCCCGGATGACAATGCGGGTAGTCTGGCAGAATATTGTTCTGGCTCTGGGTATTAAGGTTCTGATAATGATCGCTGGAGTTTTGGGCTTTACCAATCTCTGGCTGGCTGTTTTTGCTGATGTAGGAGTTACAATTCTGGCAGTCTTCAATTCTCTCAGGATTATCTGGAAATACCGTCAAAGGGGTGAGGATCTTGACTGAGAAGGATATATCAAGGACTGAATGTGCAGTCTGTGAAATTTATAATCCCCATCAAAAGATCGTTGAACTCTTGAAAAAAAAGGAATTAAATGAAGAAGTTGTTCAGGAACTGGCCGACATTTTTCAGGTGCTGTCTGACCCTACCCGACTGAAAATAATTGATGCCCTCAGGGAGAAGGAGCTCTGTGTCTGTGATATTCAGGAGATTCTCTCAATGAGCGCTTCAGCTGTCTCCCATCAGTTAAGGGTGCTGAGGAATTTTAACCTGGTTAAATACAGAAAAGAGGGACGGCAGGCTTTCTATTCCCTGGCTGACCAGCATATTATTTCTCTTTTCTGTCAGGGATTAGAACATGTAATCGAAGGTTAATTGCAATTCAGGGCAGGATTTGTCCCTGTTTCCCAGAAATATATTTCTTAAGCATGTTTTTTATTATATACACAAACAAGTTTTAGGATGTGATACAGTGAAAATCATTCCCGCTTTATATTTAAAAGAAGGTAGAGCGGTTCTGCTCCCAGAGGGCAGACTGGACCAGGCCGAGGTGGTTTCTGAAAATCCTATTGAACTGGCTGAGAAGTTTCTGGAGCAGGGAGCGGAAGAAATCCATGTGGTGGATCTCGATGGAGCCCAGCAGGGTGGTCCCCGCAACCAGTGTCAGATTCAGCAGATTATCAACCTTAAAAAACTCAAGGTACAGGTAGGGGGCGGTATCAGGGATATAGTTATTGCTCGAAACTATCTTCATGCTGGGGCCCGGGCAATTGTGGTAAGTACCGCAGCGGTGACAAACCCTTATTTTGTCAGTGAACTTCTGGGCACCTTTGGCAGTGATAGAGTGGTTATCTCTCTGGATGTCAGAGAAAACAGTCTGGCTATTTCGGGCTGGGAGGAAGAATCCGGCAAGGGGGCTCACTCCGTGCTGGCCCGCTTGATAGATAAAGGAGCCAGACGCTTTGTCTATACCGATATTGAGAGAAGAAGAAGTGGTGTCGGTCCTGATGCCAGGACGCTGAAAGCCTTTACCCGTCAGGATATCGAGGTGACCGTTTCCTGCAGCACAGCCGGAGAAGAAATATTGAAAGAGCTGGCTGGAGAAGGTGTGGACAGGGTTATCCTTGATAAAGCTCTTTATGAAGGACATTTTGAACCTGAAACTCTCTGGA
>PWFW01000091.1 GCA_003554225.1 Halanaerobiaceae bacterium
AGTCGAGGAGCACACCGCCAAAGATCCTACACAACGCCGGCGTGCTCCCCGGAGTCCCACCCCACTAGAGACCATGACTACAGGCCTATCGGTAATCGAGGTGGGTGAACGTGACTTCTAGCGCAGGGTATAAAACCGTTTTCCCAATACACGTTGGAGGGCTCAATAAAACAAACTGTACAGTTTGTTGGGGGGAGTGGCTATGATTGGATACGCAGGAATCATTATGATTCCAGTCGCGATCGTGCTCCTCGGGTTAGGATTGAAGACGTTTGTTTTGGGGGGTGACTGGTAATGCCTTGCAGTTACTGCAAACGAGCTGGTTGTAGCCGGGACACTTGCCCCGAACGACTCGAAGACTATTACGGAACTCCAGCAGACCGGTCGGAAACAGCTGAGGAAATGGACGAGGGTCATTGGGTAGACTACGATAGGAAGAGCGAAGAGGAGAAGCAGGAAGACCGTGAGCGAGTGCAGGGCATGCTCGAGTCGTGGGGTGATGCCTGATGTCCAGCGATCAAGCTGTGCTTGAAGAGTTTGTCACAGCGCGAGAAATACGGGACGACGTCAACGTCCCCGCCTGGAGTCCGAAAGTAGAGGAGGAGTTTGGAGATGACCAGTGCCAGCAGTGTGGCAATAAAGTGACCGAGCAGTATCGGCGCGTCTTTGGGGGCAACGACGACGTCGTCCATGGTTGCTACGATTGTGAGACATACCGAGCAGCATACCGAGGAGGTTTTGCAAATGAGTAGTGAACCAATCCAGAAGCCAATAGGATCGACGATCGTGGCAGCGGAGGTCGCTGCTTCGGAAGACGAATGGGAGAAAGCAGAAGCGGCACTGCTTACGGCACTCAGTGAAGTGCGAAAGCGGAAATCAGGTGGTTCAGATGCCTGAGTGCCGGCATCGAACCGACCACTGGATGTGTGGGAATCACGTGATCGTCGACGAGCTGGACTGTCACGGACACATCAAAGCAGTCGAGGAGATCCAGTTTATCGACGACGAAGGACCAAACACAGAGATCCGGGTTGTCGTCGAGACACTCGAGCACGGTATAGAGGTCAACGTTTCCTCCGATATGGTGGGGTTGGCTCCATGATTCTACGTGCTCTACAAGGCTTTAAGTCACGACGCGTGGTAATAAAGCCAAGACTAGGCAACAAGACACCCGTAGAAGCCGGTTGGTCACTTGCTTCTACCTCGTGCGGTCTGATAAAGTTGTTGTTCAACTTTAGCAGCAGCAATCAGACCGTCCGAACGAGCTCGCCACTCTCAGGGTTAACGTGGTCCAGAGAGGCTACACTATGAGCACAACAGAAGCAGCACAAGAAGCACAGACACCGAACGAAATTAGGGCCCTCGTCGAGGCACTCCGTCGAAAAGTCAACCACCAGGCCGATCGCATCGACGAACTCGAGCAAGAGGTTGACGAGTTGAAGAAGGGGGTGGAAAAATGAGTGCCGAAGAAGATGTACAGGACGGTACGCAGGATTTAACAAACAAGAGTGTCCAGGTATCCCACTTAGTGCCTGAACACGTCCGAGAAGCCGCTAAGGCCAATGCGGAGTACGGTGAGCTATCAGAGAAGGTTAGAGTCCTCTATGAGACCATAGCGTTCGGTGAGGAGATCGGGCAACGAACGCAACTCGAGAGAGAACTACAGTCGGTAAGAGAGAAGAAAGATAAGAAAAGGGCGAAGGTTCGTGAGCTACAGACCGAGATCGAGAACCTCGAGCGTAGAGAGATGAGATTAGAGGATCAAATTGGAAACCTCTCCTCGAAAGAAGACAAGTTCGAGGGAGCCATGGAGATGTTAGAACAGCAGTTGTACGATGGTACTCACATCTTCAAGGAACACGGAGCCGTTCAGAAAGCAGCTGGCCTAGCTGGGACACAACCAGAGAAGGTTATACAGGAACTCAAAGAGAGAAACCCAGGGGTGCCGGATTACGCCTTTGAATCCATGATGCACGCGGAGAGAACCTGGGAAGGTTGTTCGGAAGAAGTGGCTCGATCGGATTGAATAGCGGACCCCTTTTAAAGAAGGTTGGGAAGATATAGAGATAGGTGTGTACCGGCATCTGAAGATGTATATGTACATCTCGGATGTACATGTACATGTCCGTTCTACACTACGTACGTTCGTAGTAGTAGTAGTACTAGTAGCTAGTAGTAGTAGTAGTACGCAGACTACAGCTACAGCCTACGAGAACGGACATCTACAGCATTTTGCGCTGTTCTAACCCTTCTTTCTGAACCGCAGTTTCTCTTCTTTCTCGGTCCTGTTTTCGGACCTCGAGAGAATATACATCCAGATATAGATCTTCTACAGACCTCTTTTGATGCTCAATTTCCGGATCAGATCAACCGTCGTTATCAATTCTGATAACTGCGATTCTAGACTTTACCAGAAGATTCGTTGAATCGTATCGTCGATACTCTCCCCTTCTTTCTTCATCTCCATCACTCGTTTGTGGACCTCGTCCTCGAGCTGCATCGTTATCTTTTCTCGATCGCGTTCTTCGAGATCGTCGCCAAGCTGCAACCGGACAACGTCACTCATCGACTGTCCTGGTTCTTTCCTCGAGTTAACGACCTTCCACGTTGCCGTTGAAACATCGACGTTCTTCATACCATCCATAGGCTATTGATACTCTTCTAACTTGTGGGTGTAGTTTAGGTATTAGTGGGTAAAGACTAAGCCACTGCGGGACAGAGTAGTAATTAGCGCATGAAGGTATACGTCGAATCGAAAGACGACATCGTCGAGGCACGAGCAGACTCTCGAGGTCGGATTACTCTGGGCTCGGAGTTTGCTCACGAAAACGTGACGGTCGCCGTAATCGACCGAGAATCACAAAACAATGACGAACACTGAAACCAGCGATAAAGTCGAAGAGGAGAACGAGCTCTTCTTCGAGATGGAGGAGTTGCTGCACAGCCGGTCGTCGCTTCGGAAGATCGTGGAGGAAGGTTTACCGTGAAAGAGATATGAGAGGATACAAACACATGGAGAAAATCGACGCAATCCGACGAATTGAGGAAGTGGAACAGCGGCTCTCGGAACTCGTTCGAGAGTCAAAAGAGTACGCTCAAGGAACAACCCAAACCCCAGTCATCGACACTGACCAGATTATCAAACTCCGTCTGGAACTCACTGAGGCTCGCTCCGATCTTGTGAGCGCCGAGATGAGAGAGGAGTTCTGCGACGAGGTCGAGCACGCGGAGCCGGGCGATACGATCGTCTTTGATGAAGTGGAGGTAACGGTCAAACGGG
>PWFW01000288.1 GCA_003554225.1 Halanaerobiaceae bacterium
AACATGTTCTTAAGGTAGCTAAAATAAAAAGCAGGTAAAAACAAACCGTTAATTTTAGAGTTTTTTATCTCTTCCAGTTCTGCCAACAAGATCAAGCCAGCCCGGATAAACATCCAGCATTACATTAGCAGCAGGTATATCTAAATAAGCCAAAATAATTTAACCTGCTCTAACTTAAATGATCTATTTATCTTGAAAATATGTGGTGATATTTTCATGTATTGTTGTGTCCCAGAGGGGCATGGCGGTTTACCTTGAAAATATGCCAGATTATTTTCATATATTGTTGTGTCCCGGAGGGGCATGGCGGTTTACCTTGAAAATATGCTGTTGTATTTTCATCTATTGTTGTGCCCCGAAGGAGCATGATAGTTTACCAAATAACTTAACCTGCTCTAACTAAACCCAATCTATTTGTCAAATAATTCAACCTGCCCTAACTAGACCCGATCTATTTATATACCTTCTGTCTGTTATTAAAAATTATATCTTTTAATTCTTCAATCTCCTCCAGAGCCTGACCGGTCCCCCGGGCCACACAGGTCATGGGATCATCAGCCAGAAATACTGGAACTTCAGTTTCATTACTGAGCAGCTTATCAAAATTCTTAAGCAGAGAACCGCCACCGGTCATGATGACTCCGCAGTCCATGATATCTGAAGAAAGTTCTGGAGGAGTGCGCTCCAGCACGGCCCTGACTGCTTCTAGAATGGAATCAATAGATTCCTGAATGGCTTCCCTGACCTCACTGGAAGAAATCTCCTGATGACGGGGCAGGCCTGACATCAGATCCCGGCCCCTCATTTCAAAGGTTTCCTCTTCTTCAACCAGAGCTGAACCGATTTCAAATTTTATCTCCTCAGCAGTTTTATCTCCAATCACCATATTATATTTTTCCCGAACAAATCTAACAATGTCAGCATCTAATTGATCGCCGCCAAGGCGAAGAGACTCACTGACCACAATCCCGCCCAGAGAAATCACTGCAATTTCCGAGGTACCACCGCCGATATCAATAATCATGCTGCCGCTGGGCTCGGAAACCGGCATCCCGGCTCCAATAGCTGCCGCCAGAGCTTCTTCAATCAGATAGGTCTTGCGGGCTCCCACCTGATTGGCGGCCTCTTCCACAGCCCGACGCTCAACTTCGGTAATACCGACCGGAATACAGACCATCAACTCCGGCTTAAAGAGCGGTCGGCTCTTTACCACCTTGGAAATAAAATGTTTCAACATAGCCTCGGTCATTTCAAAATCAGCAATAACTCCATCTTTCAGGGGTCTGATCGCCACAATATGACCCGGGGTTCTCCCAATCATCCGCCGGGCCTCTTCACCCACTGCCAGAGTTCTATTATCATTCTTATCGATCGCCACCACCGAGGGCTCCTGCAGCACAATTCCGTTACCCTTCTGATAAACCAGCACATTAGCAGTTCCCAGATCTATTCCTATTTTTTGCGATAAATTAAACATATATCCATCCTAACCTCCTCAGGCTGTAGTTACCTGGTTCTCAATGCCTCCTCAGGCTGTAGTTACCTGGCTCTCAATAGTTTCTTCAACTCTTTCAATCTCTGCCCCCAGGCCGGTCAGTTTTTCTTCGATATCTTCATAGCCCCGTTCCACATGGCCAATATTATCCACCGAGGTCACACCCTCAGCTTTCAGGCCGGCTAAAATTAAAGCTGCCCCGGCCCTGAGGTCGGTAGCAGTAACATCTGCGCCGTTTAGCCTGGCCGGTTTAACCAGGGCGGAATTATCATCCAGATTAATCCTGGCACCCATCGATTTGAGCTCCTCCACATGCCTGAATCTATCCTCCCAGACCGTTTCAGTTACCACACTGGCGCTGTCGGCCTGCGTCAGGAGAACCATCATCTGGGCCTGCAGGTCGGTGGGAAAACCAGGATAGGGGAGGGTCTTGATATCAACAGATTCCAGTTTCTCCGGAGCGGCAACCCTGACCCCAGCAATATCTTCTTCCAGAGCCACTCCCATCTCCTCCAGTTTGGCCAGAAGAGGTTTGATATGCTCAACCAGTACATTTTTGACATAAATATCTTTGCCCATCAGGGCACCAGCAATAATATAGGGGCCTGCCTCTATCCGGTCAGGTATGATCCGGTGTTCCTCTCCCTGAAGTTCCTCTTCTCCTTCGATCCTGATAACATCAGTACCTACACCCTTAATATTTGCTCCCATAACTGTTAAATAGTTGGCCAGATCAACAATTTCCGGCTCCCGGGCAGCATTTTCAATTATCGTCTGTCCCTCAGCCCCGGTAGCAGCCAGCATGATGTTGATGGTGGCACCGACACTGGGGTAATCCAGATAAATTCTGCTGCCCTTCAACTTCTCAGCCTGCAGTTCCACAAAACCCTGGCTGATGTCAACTTCAGCACCCAGAGCCTTAAAACCCTTAAGATGGAGATCAATCGGCCGGTTGCCGATACTGCAACCTCCCGGCAAACTGGTACGAGCCTGGCCAACCCGGGCCAGCATCACCCCCAGCATATAATAGGAGGCCCTAATTTTCCCGGCCAGTTCCGGGTCGGTGGCAAAATGCTCCAGCGTTCTGGGATCTATCTCCATTATATTATTATCATAGTTAACTCTGGCTCCCATCTTTCCGATAATATTAGCCAGATTGCGAACATCCCTCAGATTCGGAATATCTTCCAGCCGACTGGGTCCCGAACCCAGCAGAGCCGCTGAAATAATCGGCAGCGCAGCATTCTTTGCCCCGCTGACCTTAACCGTTCCTTCCAGCTCATGCCCGCCTTCTATGTAAAATTTCTTCACATTCAATCTCTCCTTATGCTCATTCTTATCAGATTTCAAAACTATAATCCTTCATCCAGCTCATTCCATCAATCTCCAAAACCCCAATAATTCATTCCGCTCATTTTTTTAAGCCCTCAACACCACAATACTTCATTCCACTATCCTTCATTCCACCATTCCATTCATATTTTTAAGCTCCCAACACTACAATAATTCATTCTGCTACCCTTCATTCCACCATTCCATTCATATATTTAAGCCCTCAACACCACAATACTTCAATTTACCCATTTTTATAAGCTTTCAAAGCATAATACCTCATTTTGCTCATTCTTTTCACTTTCAGCACCTATAATCCTTCATTCCCCTGTTTCTTCATTCTCCCGATTCTCCATTACTATAATCCTTTATTCTTAATCCATGATTCGAATCCATGATTCAAATCCAGGGTTCGAATCCAGGGTCTTAATCCAGG
>PWFW01000302.1 GCA_003554225.1 Halanaerobiaceae bacterium
GTAAATTTCATAATTTATGTAAGGGGTGAGTAGATGGAAGCTGAAGTTTACCACAAATATTCTGATTTTCTCAAAGAAAAGCACGGTGCCAAAACTTATAAACTGTCCATCAATCTTCCCCTTACCTGCCCCAATCGAGATGGGCTTTTAGACAACCGGGGCTGTTATTATTGTGGTGAGGAAGCAGCAGGATTTGAAAGCGAACCCAGCGAATCAATAAGAGATCAGATGCTGGATCTTAAAGATCATATTTCCGACCGTTATAATGCCGAAAAGTTTATAGCCTACTTTCAAAACTTTACAACTACCTATCAACCCTTATCTCAGCTGCAAGATTATGTAAAGAAAGCATTAACTGTAGAAGAAGTTGTTGAGGTGGTTCTTTCCACCCGTCCCGATTGTGTTAGTGATGAGTATTTGCAGGGAGTGAAACAAGTTGTAAATTCCAGCAATGATAAAATTGATCTGTCTCTGGAATTAGGTTTGCAGTCGGTAAATTATCACACCTTAAAAAAAGCCAATCGCCGACATACTCTGGCTCACTTTATCGATGCCGTTAAAACAGCAAAAAATTGGGGGTTCGAGGTGGGGGCACATCTTATTCTGAATCTTCCCGGAGATAATATTGTGGATGTAAAAGAAAATGCCCGAATTCTATCGGCGCTGGAAATTGATACTGTTAAGCTGCATGCCCTATATCTGCGGGAGGGAACAGAATTTGCCCGCCTTTTTCAGGAAGGCGAATTGGAAATTATTTCTCAAGAAAAATATATAGATAGGGTTATAACTTTTCTGGAGTTTCTTGATCCTCAAATAGCAGTACAAAGATTGTTGGGCAGGGCCCCGGATGAAGGTTCAGTATTTGTGAACTGGGGGCAGGATAATCGCCAGATTCACCAGCAAATCATTCGCCAGATGAAGAAAAGAAATACCTGCCAGGGTAGAAAGTTTAATTACTTACAGGGCAGCTGTCTGCAAAAATTTGCGGAGGAGTAAAAAACAATATGGAAAACATTAAACAAAGAGAATACCCTCAAAACTATGATGTCATAGTGATAGGTGCCGGGCATGCTGGCTGTGAAGCAGCCCTGGCTGCAGCTCGTATGGGGTGCCGGACTTTAGTCCTGACAGTTAATTTAGATCATGTTGCTTTTATGCCCTGCAATCCTTCTCTGGGCGGGCCCGGCAAAGCTCATATAGTACGGGAAATTGATGCTCTGGGCGGAGAAATGGCCTTAAATATGGATGAAACGATGACCCAGATCAGAATGCTTAATACCAGTAAAGGGCCAGCGGTACAGGGATTAAGGGGCCAGGCAGATAAAGCCAGATATCACGAGCGCATGAAACAGGTACTGGAAAAACAGGAAAACCTGGATCTAAAACAGGATATAGCAGAAAAGATTTATACTGATAATCAGGGTTCAGCCGCTGGAGTTATCTGTAAAACCGGTCTTTTTATCCGGGGAGAGAAAATTATACTTACCACCGGAACATTTCTGCAGTCCCGTATAATTATTGGAGAAGCCACGTATAATGCCGGGCCAAATCAGCAGTATCCCGCCAATAAATTGTCGGACTCCCTGGAGGATTTGGGGTTTCAACTGCTTCGCTTTAAAACAGGCACACCTCCGCGTATTAGTGGCAATTCACTTGATTTCAGTGAATTTGAAAAACAATCAGGGGAAAAAGGTTTATCATTTTCCTTCATGAGCGGACGCCATCCCATAAAAAAAGATCAGGCTAACTGCTGGATTGTATATACAAATCCCAAAACCCATGAAATAATCAGAAATAATAAGGAAAGAACTCCCCTATTTAGCGGCGATATTGAAGGTACAGGACCTCGTTATTGTCCTTCCATAGAAGATAAAGTGGTTAAATTTCCTGACAAAGAAAAACACCAATTATTTTTAGAACCTGAAGGTCGGCATACCAATGAATATTATCTTTCCGGGTTTTCTACAAGTCTTCCCCTTGACGTTCAAATTAAGATGCTGCGTACACTTCCGGGCATGAGCGCAGCAGAAATAGCCCGGCCCGCATATGCAATAGAATATGACTGCATAGCGAGCGGTCAATTTGATTTAAGCCTGGAAAGTCGCCCCGTTCCTGACCTCTATACTGCCGGACAGATAAATGGTACTTCCGGTTATGAGGAAGCTGCCGGGCAGGGTTTAATTGCCGGTATAAATGCCAGCAGGTCCCTCCACGATAAAGAACCTTTAATTTTAAAACGCTCTCAGGCTTACATTGGAGTGTTGATAGATGATCTGGTTACTGACAAACCGCGTGAGCCCTACCGCATGATGACATCCCGGGCCGAATATCGCCTGATTTTACGTCAGGATAATGCCGATCAGCGTTTAACCCCCGCTGGTCGAAAAATAGGTCTGGTAAAGAAAGATCGCTGGGAAGCTTTTCAGGAAAAACAAAAACAGCTCTCTTTAGCACGTGATTATTTACAGGAGCAGGTAATAACGCCCACTGATGAGATAGAAAAAAAGCTGAAAGACAAAAACAGTGGTGGTTTAAGCCAGCCCTCTTCACTGGAAAAAATCCTCCGCCGGCCGGAAATTTCCTGGCATGATCTGGAAGACCTGGCAGATGAAATCCCCTCTGTTGCTCACTCAGTACAACAACAGATGGAAATTGAAGCCAAATATCAGGGTTATATAAATCGTCAGCAAAAACAGATAGAAGAATTTGAGCACAAAGAAAATATCACTCTGCCTGCCGGTTTAGATTATGATTCTCTGGATAATTTGCGTAAAGAAGCCAGGGAAAAGTTGGCCAAAATAAAACCTCGGTCTCTGGGCCAGGCCTCACGAATTGCCGGAGTGTCACCAGCAGATATACAGGTATTAATGGTTTATCTGGAAAGGGAGAAAAGAGGGGAATAAATTTATTTGCCTTTGCCGCTGGCAAAGCTCAAAGCATTCTTAACCAGCCTGGAAATTATCATATTATTTCCAGTGGCAAAAATAATCACAGAGGCAGACTCCTGTGTTCAAACACGATTACGGCCGCCCCGTACATGAAAAGAGCAATAATCAGGGGCAAAATTATACCTGTACCCAGGGCCAGATTGCCCCGGGCCACTTCCATGGGATCCATTAAACTGAACAGAGAAAAATACCCCAGCCAGGCAAAATTATCTCCAAGATTGGCCAGCATTCTCAAAACGAAAAAGGCCACTGGCACTGCTGTGCCAAAAGCCAGGGAATAGCTGCCGTTATTGAAAAGACAGGAGAAGAAAAAA
>PWFW01000215.1 GCA_003554225.1 Halanaerobiaceae bacterium
GGAACTACGCAAGCGGCTTGGTGATAAGTATTATCGTATTTTTGCAATGTGGCACCAGGAAAATGGTCAAACACCGGATCAAGTCAAAATGGAAATCGTGGAACAGGGCATTATGATTAATAGTGACCATCCTGCTGACATTATGCTTGATATTGATGAACTGTATAGAATGCCGACAAAGACAATTGAAAAAGAAACCGTAACAATTAAAGACACGGAACGAATAGGGTACCGCGCTGGGGAGTTTTGGAACCCATTATTTGCAACCATTATTACTGCATTTACACGCATCAAAATGGCACGTGCTGCACGCGCAATTGAGAAAAATGGGGGACAAGTAATTATCATGATGACCGATTCTATTACCTGGACGGGGGGCATCGATATGATCCCACCCGACATGGTAAAAGAGCCCAAGACGCTTGGTTACTTTGAAACGCCAGAGGAGGTACGCGATATTGTCTGTTTGGGGTCAGGACGTTATGGATTTAAAATGTGGAACCGCGAGCGAAATGACTGGAGCAATTACGAAGCAAAACGCCGCGGCCTTAATGCCGTTGATATACATGATCCTAATGGTGTGAGCATTGGAGCATTTGATTGGTCAAAGATTTTGAATATTATGAAGCAAGAGGACAGCACCACGGTTAATATCAAAGTGCGCACACTCATCAGTCCAGGCATTGTGGTTAATTCGAATAAATACACCTTACATGATTTGGGAAGGATTGTCGAGCAGGAGAGAGAAATACAAAGCGTAGTTGGAAAAAGCAAGCGAGACATTAAACCTGAAATCAATGACCCAAAACGACTTGCTAGTGAAATGATCAATACCAAGCCATTGCATTTGGATCCGTCCATGTATGGAAACTATAAGGTTAATGATCAGTCCTTGCCGCTTTTACGCAAGTCGATGATGGAAAAAATTGTGGAAACAAGACATGAAAAATATAAGAAAAATGTAAGAAAAGGGAAAAATAAACATTATAAGAAAAACCGCGCTAAAATAAGGCTCGAGTGGAAACAAAAATACAACGCATGCAAGGCCGCTGGCTATGATGCACTTACAAGCAAAGAAATGGCGCACTGGTCATTTGACAGACTGAAAAAATATAACATTTATACTTGAAATAAGTATAATATGTGATATAATATATATATATCAAGGGGGTGGAAATAAGGAGGAATCATAATGGCAAACCGCCAAATTAGTACCACTGTACCAGAGCACATTGTAGAAAAGGTCAATGACATGGCACTGCAAGAACAGCGATCAATATCGCAAATGACAAGAGTTATTATTGAAAACTATTTTAATCTATTAAAGGAGAATGATAATTATGGCAACGTCAACACAATTGAAAAAGGTATTTCAAGCAAAAACAGCAACTCTAGATGAACTCAAAGAGGCTAAAGCGATTTACAAAAAAATTGCGGAGGCAGACTATCAAAAAGGAGAATTTATTGACAGTCGATTTGCACGAAACGTTTTGACTATTAAACTATTTGAATATCTCGATAATAATGAGGACACGATCGCACCAATGCTAAAAACCGTATTCATGGATGGTAACAAATTCAACGCTAACCTTGCAGAAATTGACGACGAAACAGGAGAATTAAATAGCGTCATCAATATCAGAGTGAATGAAAGTAATGCTAAGAAACTTATTAAAGAATATGATTTTTATCTAAATGACAGATAAAACAAAGGCGGCCATTGGCCGCCTTTTTTTATTAAGTAAATGGAATAACGTCTTTAATAACGTCTGCGATCATGAAAATAATAATGAAATTTAATACCCAAAATATGAGAACAAACATAAACGGTATGTTGTCGATGCTAAACGTCGCAAAGTCCCAAAGGTTACGTAGTATTGCAAACAAACCGTCTAAACCAGTACCAAAATCAGGTTGTGTGATACTACCCTGATCGTCGCTCATTCCTATTGAAATAGCAAGCGTTGAAAACATGACCTGTATAAAGATAATTAGTCCAAACAAAGCATATTTATTCATAATTGTCGCCCCCTCCTCGGAAAAGATACATGAGCGATATAATAATTAAACCGCCGAATGTGACTAGAAACCAGAATGGGAAAAAGTCGAGAACCGCAAAGATTATAAATAATGTAATAATTGACATAATATGGGCAATTGGAGGTACTCTCCAAAACGCAAGCGCTAATATCGTAAGCAGGCTGAATGACGTAAACACTAATATGCGCCCCGCGATATTGTCCATGCCGATCATTGCTAAAACCGTGTTAATGCTTTCTGGGGCTGTTTCCCCTATGCCAGATTCTGGGGGGTCGGTAACGAACGACGGGGAATCAGTGTCCATAGCAACCGTTATTTCAAATGGATAACTGACGTCAAACGGTAAATCCTCATGGTTGGAGGGATTAAAACTTTCTTGCATTTGAATCCATTCGTTATCAAAATTATATGTTATAAAATCCACATAATCGCCATCGTCGCCGCGCAACCTCAATGTGTAGGCGCCATTGTCATTGCGCCAGCCGACATTAATGTTTTGCGTTCCTTCCCTGCCATCGACCACTTTTTCATCGTTGATCCAAATGGTTGCCCATTTTACCATGTCCTCCGTTATATCACCGTCAAGTTGGTCGCTTATATCAACCGGGAACGAATTAAAATCGGTATATTCATGACTAAACGATTCATTAAAATCACTGGTTTGTGCATACGCAGTGGGGGCAGCCGTAAATACAATAAATAACATTATAATGAATGTTTTAAGCATGGCTAGCACCCCCTCTCATATACATTAAAGCAAGGCCGATGAAACCAAGCAGGAAAACAAAGACAACCCATAAAGGTATAAAGCCAAATGCCATAGCAAGTAAGAACAAAAAGACGTCGGTAATAATTATTGCTATCATTGGTGCCTTAATAAATGACAGGAATATCGTAAAGAAAAATATAATTAAGGCGGAGAGAACAATGCCGCCAAATGTGCCAAGTCCGCTAGATTCTAGCCAATTATCAACGCTTTCTTGCACAGGAGCCAGCGTTGAAACCTCAAATGTTGCAGTTATATTGACCGATTCACTGGGCATCGTAAATTCAAGCGTGGTGTCGTTACCGCTAAAATCCCCCGTCCATCCTTCAAATACGCTAGCAAACCCTGGGGTTGCTTCCAAAGTAACGGTGTCACCGACGGTGTACATACCAGCACCGCTAACATTGCCGCCGCCAATAATATCAACGCTCACCTGGTA
>PWFW01000284.1 GCA_003554225.1 Halanaerobiaceae bacterium
GCATGTGGTCCACAACCATGGCCACAATGCGCGTGGCCAGCCCACCCTGCTCGTCCGCATACACCCCCCTGTTGCACCTGCAGTGCCAGATGGTGCCCAGCAGGGCCACCCGCAGGCGGTGCCACAGGACATGGCGTGGGGGTGCTGCGCGCCTCCTGCTGCGCCCCCCCACCCCCGTCCCTCCCCCCCCTGCTACTGCTCCCTCATCTGCCAGCAGGACTGCAGCTGTCCTCGGTGGCTTGCGCCCAGAGAGGGCCTTCCACAACTCCAGCAACCAGTCCACTGCGGGCGCAATAGCGGGGCACTCCATGAGAGCGTGTGTGAGCGTCTCTGGCTTGGACGCCGCACGGCAGGCAGGATGACTGCAGCAGCCCTCCTCCGCTGTCAGGTTCCCATTCACCCGCAGGCAGAAGGCGTTTACAGCATTAAATAACAAGCTTTTCCTTGCCAGCTCCCCAGGAAGCCCCTCGGGAGCACCAGGCCGCCACAGCAGCACCGCTAGCAGCAGCAGCAGCAAGAAGTTAGCCACGATGGGATAGCCGCGAGGCGACCCTCATCCGCAGCGTAGCGCAGCATGCCCAGCAGCAACCCCCCTCCGGGCCAGGGAGGGTAGGAGCAGCTTGGCAGCAGCATCAGCAAGGCCAGCAGCACGGAGGGGCTGCGTGGCGGAGAGGGTAACAGCAGGGCAGCAGGTGCGGTCCACAGCACCATACGCTGCATGCTGCCCCTGGTCAGGCAGCCGCAGGCGCCAGCCAGTGGCAACAGGTTAGGGGGCCAGTCAGGGGGGAGGGTGCTGTTTGCCCGGAGGAAGGCACGCCGTGCCAGTCAGGCCATGCGCGTGCATGACTGGGACGCCTGGGAGCAGTACGAGCTGCAGCAGCAGCAGCGCATAGCCTCTTTGGCTCCCGCAGCAGCAGCAGCAGCCCCCACGGGCAGCGAGGGGTTAGGGGCAGCGGGCATGCATGCGCGTGCGCACGTAACAGCGGCGCAAGGGCCGCGCATGGGCGCGTGGGCCACCGCTCCCCAGCAGCAGCAGCAGCAGCGCGGAGCCCCACTGGCTCCCGCAGCAGCAGCAGCAGCCCCCACGGGCAGCGAGGGGGCAGGGGCAGCGGGCATACATGCACGTGCGCAGATAACAGCGGCGCAGGGGCCGCGCTCGGGCGCGGGGCCCGCCACTGCTCTGCAGCAGCAGCAGCAGCAGCATCGCGGAGCCCCACTGGCTCCCGGAGCAGCAGCAGCACCCCCCAAGGGAAGGAAGGGGGCAGGGGGAGCAGGCCTGCATGCGCACGTAACAGCGGCGCAGGGGCCGCGCATGAGCGCGGGGCCCGCCGCCGGCCAGCAGCAGCAGCAGCAGCAGCAGCAGCATGGAGCCCCACTGGCCCCCGCAGCAGCAGCATCAGCCCCCAAGGGCAGGAAGGTGGCAGGGGGAACGCCCATGCAGGCACACGCACACACGCGGGCACAGCCCGCCACTCCCCAGCGGCAGCAGCAGCAGCGCGGAGTACCACTGGCTCCCACAGCAGCAGCAGCAGGCCCCATGGGCAGCAGGGGGGCAAGGGGAGGAAGGGGGGCGGCGGGGGCGAGCACGGGCTACACTGCGGCCATTTGGCGCAGGCATGCGGCGGGGCCAGACAGCAGCCTGCGCGCGCTCCATGAGGTGGACGCTCCCATGCTGTCCGTGAGGGCAGCATGCACCAGCGTGGCGGACAAGCCGCACCTGCTCTTCGCCATCGGGCGGGCGTGGCCAGCAGCGGCGCGCGGCAGCAGCAGCAGCAGCAGCAGCACGCCACGCGGCCCAGCAGCAGCAGGGAAGGGGGGAGACGCACGGGTGGCCTTCGAGGAGGCCGCCATGTCCAAGCTCCAGCTGCAGTACGGCGTGGGCGCGGACACGGAGGCGTGCACCTCCTTCCACCGCCGGGGTACGAGTGGGTCTGCTTCATTTGCAGTGTATGTGGTGTTCAACTGCGCTGCCACGGTGGGCAGGACCCACCTGCGTGACCTGCTGCAGAGGAAGGTGTTGTGCGTGCCCTTCCTCTCGGGCAGCGTGGAAGTCCCCGTGCTGCCTGTTGCTCCCCCGGCGCCCCCCCAGGCCATCAAGGTGCTCATCACGGGCTGCAACCCCTACTGCGCCCGTGTGGGGTTCACGGGTGCTGTCCTCAATGCTGCTGGCTACAGCAAGTCCACATCCGCAGAGCCAGTGCGCATGCACGAGGACACTTTCGTGGTCTCTGAGTACCTGGGCGACGCCTCATGGACGCTCGGCCCCACCAACTGCGGGAACTCGGACGCCATCGTGGCCTGGGTGCTCCCCCCAACCCATGACCTGATGCTGAGACACCTACCACACTGCTTCATGGACGCAGATGGAAAGGTTGTCCACATCAAGGTGTACCGGCCAGAACTCCTGCAGCCCCCCCCCCACACGTCGCGCGAGCGGCAGGCTGCAGGGGCCCCAGTGCCACGGTCCCAAAAGGAGAGGAGCCCTCCCCCAAACTCACACACACGCGCCTCAACCCTGCTGGCTCACGACCAGCAGAACGCAGGTGCCCCAGGTCCATCCAGAGCGCAAATGAGAAGCGCTGGACCTGGCGACACGGGAGCTCCAACCCCTGTCACTGACACTCACCGTGTCGCGCGCAACACAGCATGCGCTGGAGCAGAGAGGATGGATGTGGACCCCCCCCGTGCCCAAGCGCAGAACCACTCCCTCTCTGCCCATAAGCCACCGCCCAAACGCGCAGGTGGGAAAGAGGTGGGCCCCCCCCCGGCCCAAGCGCTTGCCCACCTCTCCACCAGCACCCCATTGCGCAAGCGCAAGAAAGGTGACAAGGCCCCAAGGCAAGCCAAAGGTGCAGAAGCACCCGCGGAGGGGCTGGCAACCCCCCGCTACGCCCCTGGCCCAGAGAATGGGAGTGAGCCGATGGATACGGATATTGTGCAGGACTTCCCCCTGCACACCTCTCCATCACCTGCACTCCCTGGCCCACCAGCCCTCCCAGGCCCACCACCGCTCCCCGGTCCCCCTCCGCCACCCCCCCCTCCTCCACCACCAATCTCCCAAGGCGAGGGGGGCCCTGCTCAGCCATGGCCAATGGACAAATGGCGCGAAGCCCCGCTGTGCTCCGCCATTTCGCAGGTCCTGTCAGAGCATGACGTCACACGCGAGCGGAGGGAGCGGGTCCTCACCTACATGTTTGCTACTTACCCCAACTTCTGGAAGTGGCACGCATAC
>PWFW01000040.1 GCA_003554225.1 Halanaerobiaceae bacterium
AAATCCATCAGCATAGTATTCATCAGCAGTGGTATGATTACAAAGAAAGCCGGCTGAAAGAGATTGCTATTGCATGGTGCGAAGAGAATGATCTGGAATATGAATAACGATCTGGAATATGAATAACGATTTGGAATATGAATAACGATATGGAATATGAATAACGATTTGGAATATGAATAACGATATGGAATATGAATAACGATTTGGAATATGAATAACGATCTGGATCATTTATAAATTTGAAACCTAGGGTGAAGCTGTTTCTATTTAAAATTGTTTTTCCTTTTTCGCTGCCTTACCACTATTTGCAACCCTCCCCCATAGAACCAATTAAGTACTTACACCACCGCCAGCATATTCCATAACTGCTTGAGATTATCCGGCAGGGTAGTAATATCAAAGTTGTTATCATAGGGCAGTTTTAATTCTTGAATTGCTTCTTCGTCATAAAGAGGCCTGCCATAGACATCCCAGAAAACCTTAAAAGCTCTATAATCACCTGTGGTCAACTGCTGGCGAACTTCAAAGAGAAGCTTAAATAACCGGTCGTTATTGAGATAATCTTCCAGTTCAAAGCTGTCGACCTCCTCGTAATATCGATAATCTCTGCCCTGGTTGTCCAGCACAGGTATGGCTGCTCCATAATCCAGCGTGCAGTAAAAGGAAACTACTGCCCGATCTTTATGAAAATCAATCATAACCCCAAGGTTTGCCAGCTGGAAAACTCCGGCATCTGCCAGCCTGTCAATCATAGTTTTAGCTTCCCTGGTGTTCATTTCTGGAAAGGAATCTTTATGCCTTCTGGCATAGCAATCAGGACAGTCTGAATTGCATCTATAAGTAACCGCCCAGTGCACTGTTTTAGGGATACTCAAGCTGTTTGAAGTATTCAGGGCATTTGTTTTCCTGGACTCCTTTATCCTGGACTCCTTTATTCCTTTGGGATTCTCAAAAACTTTCAAATTAACAGCTTCACTGGTTTTGCTGTTTTTAATCTGACTGGAACCAGTTCTGGCTTCTCTTTTTCCAGGATTAACAAACCGGTAATCAACCACCTGCAGTTTGACCAGTTTTTTGAGAACTTCAATCAGCTCGGATTGCGATGCTGAGAAACCGGAATTCTTCAGCAGCATGTTCATTTCCCTGACATTTAAACCTTTACTGAGGTCATTATCGATGCTTTCGTCCGGCTCCTCAATCTGCTCTAGCGGCCGCAGCAGCTCCAATAGGGCAAACAGCTCTTTATCCACATCGAGAGTGTCTCCTGTTTTCCTGTTAAATACCAGTCCGCCAAAGTCTTCACCGCGCAAAATGATGTTTTTGTTAAGTGTAAATTTATAGGGCATCTGGTTTGTCCTTTCTTCGGCTGGTAATGGGGATATCATTGCCAGAAGATTATGTAGGATGATAATGTAGGATGATAATATCATAGATAAACCCAAAATTAATTATACTAGAGCTTAATCAGCTCTGCAAGGAATAAGAGCTTCTGTAACAGAGCCTTTTGATTTTTACAAGATAAACTATCATGCTCCTTCGGAGCACAACAATAAATGAAAATATCACGGCGTATTTACAAGATAAAAATTATGATATAATAAATTCAATCTAAGTTAAGAAAAGCTTGATTCATTTTCTTAACCAGCATAATAATATACTGGCATAGTTAATCGCATAGAAAAATAATTATAAACTGGCATAATTATTCACCTTGAAAAATAGCAAAGGAGGCCGCAGCAGTGAACAGCGAAACCAGTTTGCCGGATCCAGATAGTGAAATCGAAATGCCGGGAGCAGATGAAAGTTTTCCCGAAGAAGATCTGGAACCTCTTTATACAGCCGAAGATTACCAGGAATATTGTTTCCATCCTGAGCCGCTGGTCAGAGAATGGGCAATAGATCAGCTGGTGAATATTTATCCTGAAGAGGAAGCAACCCTGAAGCATATTTTCCTGCTTTTAAAACTAATAGCCGATTTTGAAAAGAAATACATAGATGATGATGAACTGGGGGCAATTCCACTAACCCTGAATGACGATCCAAGGGAATATGTAATAGTTTCAGATGGGAAAAAGAACGGGATGGAGAGCGATGAAATTGCAGCAGCTATAATGGAAACAGCTCAGGACTTCAGAAATGCTGCCGATAAATTCGCCAGAGAAAATCCAGCAGAGGACTGGCTGGAGACCTGGCTGGCCGGTTATCAGAGGCACAAACAATCTCTGAAATATAAGCTAATCGGCTATTTAAAGGATAATTTCCACCGTCTGGATCCGGTAAAAGTCAATATTTACAGCGGGGGCTACTTTTTTTCAGCTGATGGTTATCTGGATCCCCAGATAATTTCCTATATCTATTATTTTTACGGGAAAAGGAGAGTTGGTGGCCGGAAGATTATCAAGGATATCTGGAACTTCCTCCACGAATTTGAAGGAAAGTTAGATATTAATTCTCTGAACTATACCATACTATCCCTGAAAAATTTGCAGACTGAGGAAGCTTATCAGTTGTTGAAAAATTTCAATCCCGAACTTCAGGTTCGGGGCCCTCATAATAATCTTTTTTTCTATTTTAGTGCTCTTTTTTCCTATCGGAAACCGAAAGATGTTTTGCAATTGATAGAAAATGCCTGCCAGAATTTAAGCTGGATTGGTATTGAGAGGATATTTTTACAGTTGAGTGATCTTTTCTGGGGTCGGGAATATCTCGACTATTTTAGTGGTTTTGAAGATATAGAGCTGGAAGTAGCCTGTGCTGAAATGGAAAATAACTGGCCCGGCAATTCAGCTCTCAGCAGAGCTAAAGTCAAAGTAAGGCAGTGTCTGAGCAGATTCAGCAAGCAGAAAACAGCAGGGATTGACGAGATCTTTATGGAGCTTGTCGGTTTACTGCGGGATGAGCTGGCCGCCAAATACCCTCAACTTGAGCTTCCGGAACTGCCCGGTGGGGTGGAGGAACTGCAGCCTGAAATTATTCTGGAGCAGGCTCAGGAACTGCAGGAGCTGAGTGAGGAGGATTTCTGGATCGGTCTGATCTTAAGCCAGCTGCTGCAGCAGCGTTCTGAAATCTTTCGGAGCAAAATGAGCGGTTATATCCTGAATTTTCTGGTGACAATGCTGATTGTTCTGCTGGAGGACAATGGCTTTGGGAAGAAACTGGGGAAACTGCTGCCAGAAGAGCCCGGCCGTCAGCAGCATTCTCAGGATTCTAAGAATTCTCAGGATTCTC
>PWFW01000096.1 GCA_003554225.1 Halanaerobiaceae bacterium
AATACCAGACTGAAGGGGGCCAGATTGATAAACCAGTGAAAGTAACTGACACTGCTGCCGGTAAGTTCTCCCAGAAATTCATAGATAATCAGATTTTGCCCGCCCCCAATAGGAGTGAAGAGACTGCCAATTGAGGCTCCCCAGGCCACTGCCAGCAGAATGGCGGTGGCTTCTTCGCTTTCCCAGACCTTTGTATTGGTTGAGTAGCCTGAAAAGGCCAGCAGAGAGGCAGCTACCGGCACAAAAACTGCTGCCGTGATGGTGTCAGCAATAAAACCGCTGATCAGAGCTGATAAAATAAACCAGGTCCAGATCTGGCTGCGAACTTTATTGCCCATCAGCATAAGTAATCTTAAAGAGATTCTTTTTCCCAGTTTCCAGCGCTTCCAGGTAGCTCCTATCAGACAGCTGCCTGCGATTAAAAAGACAATTGGATTGCTGTAAACCCTGACAACCTCAGCTGCTGGAGCCACCGGGAAAATTGCGGTGACAAAAATCGGAACCAGGGCGGTTATTGCTACATGAACACTGCCATCTATCCACCACCAGGTCATCCAGATCAGCATTCCCAGCGCACCGCTTTCCTGCCAGCTGAGATAAAAATCAGAAAAGATAACCGGCAATATTAGTAACAGCAGAAAGACAGCCGGTCCGGCAAATATCTTATAATAATTTTTCTGAACCACACCCAGATGTTCGACTATTTCTATTTCATTTAGTTTCTCTGTTTCCAGCTGCTTCAAAAATATTACCTCCAGAGAATATTATGTTTTTGCATGTTTGCTTATATGTTTACCCTGATATTAAATAGACTTTATATTTAAAACAATATCATTTTACATAATATCATAAAAAATCATCTTTTTCACATCTATGGGGGAAATGCTGCTCGATTTTTTTCTTTTGCTGTTTAACAAAATGAAAGCTAAAAGCCCATAAGATGCCTGGAATATCATGGATTAACAGCTATCTGAAATAGGAGAAAATTATAATATATCTTGAATTATTATTGTTGTTCTGTTATAATTAATTGTAGCATAAAAATTTTTGTAGAGAGAAGGGGGAATTTTACATGAAAAGAGTTTCAATTTTTTTAGCTTTATTTTTAGGTTTAGCTCTAATTTTAAGCGGGCCGGCAGCAGCTGATCAGTTTATCTCAATTGCTACCGGTGGAACCGGTGGAGTCTATTATCCTGTTGGTGGAGGAATGGCAGACCTGATTAACCAGCATGTAGAAGGTGTCAACGCAACAGCCGAGGTAACAGGAGCTTCCACTGAAAATGTTCGTTTACTCCAGGCTGGAGAGGTGGAACTGGGCTTAGTTCAGAATGATATCACCTTTTATGCCAAAACTGGCACAGAGATGTTTGAAGGTGAAGAACTGGGCAATCTTCGGGGAGTGGCTGTTCTTTATCCCGAGATAATTCAGATTGTCACCCTGGAAGGTTCAGGTATTGATTCTGTTTACGATTTTGAAGGCAGGACAATCGCTGTCGGTGCACCGGGCAGCGGTACGGAAGCCAATGCCCGTCAGATTATTGAAGCTCATGGCTTAACCTATGATGACATGACTGTTGATTATCTCTCCTTTGCTGAAGCTGTAGATCAGCTGAGAGACGGGCATGTAGATGCTGCTTTCCTGACAGCCGGTATACCCACCGGGGCCCTGATGGATCTGGCCGCCACTCATGACCCCAAAATACTCAATATTGATGAAGATGTGGCAGCACAGATAATGGAAGATTTTCCTTTCTATACCGAGGCAGTCATTCCGGGAGGCACCTATGATGGTCTGGATGAAGATGTTTCTACAGTAACCGTACTGGCCATGATTGTTACCAGCGCTGCTCTTGATTCCGATACCGTTTATAATATGACAGCAGCAATCTTTGATAATCTGGATTACCTCTATGAAATTCATGAGCGAGCCAGAGATATTACTGTGGAAGCAGCTCAGGATGGTATGCCGATTGAGCTGCATCGAGGTGCTGCCCGCTACTTTGACCAGTAATTGAATTGGCTTTGAGAGAATTTAAAATAATGATTCAATTTTCATGATAATCCGGCATGGAGCCGGCAGCTGCAGGCTCCATGCTTTAATTTTATTGTGGGGGGATAGAATGGAATCAGATAATAACGAAAGAAAAACTTCCGCTCAGGCAGAGAAATCCCGGGAAGTGGCCCAGGAAGTTGAGGAAAAAGTACTTAGAAAAAGAAAACTAACAGGATTCTGGGCCACATCAGCCACCCTGATTGCCATAGGGGTATCAATCTTTCATTTTTATACCAGCGGCTTTGGCCTGCTGGTTTCCTTTGAACAGCGCTCTCTCCATCTGGCAATGCTAATGGCACTGGCCTTTATTATGTATCCTTTATACAGCGGGCACAAAAACAAAGTTCCCCTGATTGATGTTTTTTTAATCATTCTGACGCTGGTCAGTGTATTATATACTTTTTTCAATCACCATGAAATGTCAATTCGTGCTGGAATTCCGGAACGACTGGATCTCATCATGGGGGGGCTGGCTATTTTGCTGGTTCTGGAAGCTACCAGAAGATCGATTGGAGCTCCTCTGCCGGTGATCTCATCAATATTTATTATCTATGCCTTTTTAGGTCCTCAGATGCCGGGACCTCTAGCTCACCGGGGATTTTCTCTGAGAAGGGTTATCTCCCATCTTTACATGACAACAGAGGGCATCTTTGGTATTCCCATAGGTGTTTCAGCCACCTTTGTTTTTATGTTTGTGCTCTTTGGTTCGATTTTAGAACAGAGCGGTATCGGTAATTATTTGATAAAAACAGTCTTTGCCGGGCTGGGTCATCAGCGGGGAGGTCCGGCCAAGGCAGCTGTAGTAACCAGCGGCTTAATGGGAATGATTTCCGGCAGTTCAATTGCCAATACGGTAACCACAGGTTCATTCACAATTCCTATAATGAAGGAGATGGGCTTTGAAGCCGATGTTGCCGGGGGAGTTGAGGTAGCAGCCTCTACCAACGGTCAGTTTTTACCACCGATAATGGGAGCAGCAGCTTTTATAATGATAGAATTTACCGGGATACCCTATTATCTAATAATCCAGGCTGCGCTGATTCCGGCTGTTTTAAGCTATGTGGCAATATTTGGAATAGTCCATATTCAGGCTTTAAAAACAGGATTGCAGGGGATGGATCGTGAAAAACTGGATCCCTTTTTCCCGACACTGCTCAGGGGAATCTACTTTTTAATTCCGGTGATTGTGCTGGTCTGGATGCTGGTTGCTATCAGGCTGACACCACTGGCTTCGGCTTACTACGGCATTATTGCTGCCATTATTGTCAGTCTGGCAGCAAAACTTTATATCTTCAGCTGGTGTAAAAGAAAGGGTTTTTCCAGAGGAGAAGTTCAGGAAAAGGCCCTGCCGATTGACCCCACTCAGGAGAGCCAGGAAGGGCTTTTCAGCAGCCGGGAGACAGGAAGGGCTTTTTTAGTTGAACTGCTGTCGGCCTTTGAAGATGGGGCAAAGAATATGGTGGGAATAGCCTCTGCCTGTGCCTGTGCCGGAATTATTATCGGTGTTGTAACCCTGACCGGTCTGGGTTTAAGAATGTCAAGCCTGATTATTTCCTTTGCCGGAGGCAGCATTTTTCTTACTCTGGTTTTTACCATGTTTGCCTCCCTGCTGCTGGGGCTAGGTTTGCCGACCACTGCTAAATATATAATAGTAGCAACTCTGATTGCCCCTGCCCTTACCAGACTGGGAATACCCGTAATTGCAGCTCATCTATTTATACTCTATTTTGGTGTGCTGGCTGATGACACCCCTCCGGTGGGACTGGCAGCCTATGCAGCAGCGGGAGTGGCTAAAGGTGATCCCATCAGAACCGGCATTCTGGGTTTTAAATTTGATCTGGCGGCCTTCATCCTGCCCTTTATCTTTGTCTATTCACCTATGATGCTGATGATAGATGTATCCTGGTATCAGCTGATCTGGCTGGTTATTACTGCCTTTATCGGCATGTATGCCTGGTCGGCAGGGATCCAGAATTTCTTCTTTACCAGAACTGCCTGGTGGGAAAGGCTGGCACTTTTAGTTTTTGCTGTTCTTTCCCCCACTCCAACTTTTACCTTTGATCTTATCGGTCTGGCAGGCATAATTGCCATCTATGCTAATCAGCGCAGAAAAGCAGATCTTCCCTTCCTGCCAGAAATTATTAATAACAGGCTGGCTTCCTGACTCTGGTTCTTGCAGTCAGGGGAAGGAGGGTAAGAGCAGGCAATGGCTAATTGTTATTTTTTCTAAAGCGATAGATAACATGACCTGCAGCAGGGACGGTTATGGTTATTGCTGTGTTGTTATCCGGGGCAGCGTGAACCTCTAATTTTTCAGCAGTCTGGCTGTCATCAGAAGAATAAAGGCGGTAAAAAATATCGCCACTTTTATGGAGGTCGCTGTCAACCATTGTTTTAACTTTAAGTGTTTCTTTCTGATTGCTGTTAACTGCCAGCAGGTATTCCTGCTGGCTGAAAATCCTCGACCAGGCGGTTACTCCCTGATATCCTTTTTCAGGGTCAGCTTCAGGATAATGGTATTGCTCATCTTCGCCGGCTATTTCTCTCAGATACTGACGGCCGGCCTGGAGCGGCAGATGTTTCTGTCTTATCTCTGCCAGTCTGGAGAGGCAGAGATAAACCGGATGTCCGTGGTTAAAAAAGTGTCTTTTCCGGGAACGGAAGGCACCAAACTCTCCATCAAACATCGTCTCCCGGACATATTTATCAGAATCTCCGCTACCATCAAAACCCTGTTCAGTGCCGTAATAAAGGCAGGGTATTCCGGGGGTAAAAAGATTGATGAATATGGCATTGGCCAGCAGTGAATCCTTTTCCTTATCAGCGGCAAAGCGGGCTTTATCTCCCTGATGGATGATCATGTCATGGTCATCAAACATGGTGATGACATTATTTTGATACCATTTATTGTAGTCCTCACCTTTCAGATCATGGTTTTTGAAAATATCAAAATATTCCCGGGGATCCTGATATCCCTTGGCCAGATCTTCCATCAGTCCGGGTAAACGATTTATCCCCAGGGCTGCATCCAGCCCGGTTTTGTTCATAATATCCAGGGCAAATTCCATTCCCCCGGTAATCTCACCGATTATTTGAAAATTTTTCTTACCCAGGCAGCGGGAAAATTCTTTGATCTCGGTGGCAAAATACCGGGTTGCTCCTGGCTCCATATGTTTTACGGTATCAAGGCGAAAGCCATCGATATCTGCGGCAGCAATCCAGTACTTATAACATTCGGTGAGGTGTTTTAGAGCCTGAGAGGGCTTGAAACTGTGAAAGGGTCCCTCTCCGGTGGAGATATTTTTTAAAGAATAGAAGTCACCTTCTACATACTCAGGATAGGCATCCCAGTCAGTTATCTCACCCTTACAGGTGAAGGTTTCCTTTTTGAAAATTTCCTCAGGCCAGATGCCTCCCTCGGGCCAGGCCTTATCGTAATCGGGATTATCCGGATTAAAGGTCGGATTGCCCTCTCCATCGTGAAAGCCCTTGATCTCATAGGGTTCGTCTCTATAGGGAGTATTCTCATCCTGATAGCTGAAAACATTACCGGAGTGATTTAGAATTATATCAAGAATGATATAAATATCCCGTTCATGAGCCCTTTCAACCAGCTCAATAAGGTCATCTCTGCTTCCCAGATGAGGATCTATTTTCAGGAAATTTTGAATCCCGTAACCGTGATAAGTTTCTTCATAGGCGGCCTGTTTGAAAATAGGGCTGAGCCAGAGGGCTGTTATCCCCAGATTTTCCAGATAATCCAGCTTGCTGATAATTCCCTGAATTGTTCCCCCGTTCCAGCGATCGCCATAATCCTCCCAGCGCTGGCGGGATTCTTTGTTCTGAAGAGCATTTTCATAGTCAACCTCCGGGTTATAGAGTTTCTCCTCTTTTCCGGTAGCAAAGCGATCAACCATTAAAAAATAGAGAATCTGTTCTTCCCAGTTGTCCGGGGAAGGGTAATATTTCTTTTCTTTAATAATATGATCCAGATTAATTTCTGCAACTCTTCTCATTTGCAGACCTCCCTGACTCTTACTAGTTTCTATCATTATTCTTTTTACATTAATTTTCTATTAAATTTTTGCAGTAAATCAACAAAATAAAACCTGATGTTAAAAAATTATAGCACAAAATATCATTCAGCACAAGACAGATTAAATCTATAGTTTAATGTTACCTTCAGGCAGGTTTTTTAACAGCAAGCTAGAATTATAGGGTATTGCCCCAGAATCTTTTATTTAAATTCTGCTTTCAGGAGGATATTATTATGGTTGAAAAAATTGCTCTGGTTACCGACAGCCCCTGTGATCTTTCTGCTGAGCTGCTGGAGGAGAAAAATATCAACTTCCTTCCCTTGAAAATTATCTATCAGGATGGCGAATACCTGGATCGGGTTGATATTCAGCCCGGAGAAATTTATCAGCATTTTGAAAAGGAAATTCCCAGCCCCTCCATGCCCGGACCCGAGGAATTCAAGGAGATCTATCAGAAACTTAAAGAGGAGGGATTTACTCACATTATCTCGATTCATATCTCCTCAGGATTGAGTGCCACCTTCAATGTGGGAAAAATGGCGGCCGAGCAGCTGGAAAATATTGAGATTGAGGTTATTGATTCTAAAGGACTTTCGATGGCGCTGGGGAGACTGGTCTTATATTGCAGTGATTTGATTGATAAGCAGGAGTTTTCTTTTCAGGAGATTGTAAATAAGGTCAGAGCAAAGGTAAAGGATATCAATGTTTTTTTTGTTGTTAAAACTTTAAAATATTTAAAAAAAGGAGGGCGCATTGGCAGGATTACAGGGACTGTCGGTGAGATTTTGAGCATCAAACCCATAATATCGATCGATGAGGATGGTGTCTATTATAATTTTGACAAAGCCCGGGGACGGCGGAAATCTCTGTCCCGGCTGATTGAAATAGCTAAAGGGAGAATCCTTCAGGGAGAGTGCTATGTAGATGTTATGCATGCTGATGCTGAAGAAGAGGCAAGAGATATATTCACCAGCTTAAAAAATCTTGCCGGGGTTAAGGAGGCTCATCTTGGAGAAATAAGTCCGGTGATGGCAGTTCATGCCGGCCCGGGATTAATAGGAGTAGCAATTACCAGAGCATAGCAAAAAATTTTAAATAAATAGCCTACAGAAGATACCGCCGCCAATCCCCAGGCTGACTTTCAGCCTGGTATTTTTTTAGCCCTTTGCAGGAATAAAATGTAAAATAAAGAATATATAACTATAATACAGACTGTCGGTCAATCTCTGGTCAATCTATTAATAGTTCAAGGAGAATGCTTAATGGCAAAGACAGGGATTTTTTTAAAAAAGAAGTCCGGTCTGCTGCTTTTTGTATTTATATTATCAGCACTGCTGATAACCCAGCTTATACTCCCTGGTAACCAGAGAGAAATATTTGAACTGCATTTTATTGATGTCGGTCAGGGGGATGCTATTTTACTGCGGGAACCCAATGGATATGATATTTTAATAGATGGAGGACTTCCCCAGCAGGAGCAGAATTATAAACTCAATCGATATTTAAGGTCAACCGGAGTTAGACAGCTAAAGGCTGTTTTTCTTACCCATCCCCATCTTGATCACTATGGAGGCTTAATTCAGGTTCTGGAAGAATTTCCTGTTTCATATTTTTTTACCAGTGAAGTTGAAAGCAGAGCTGAGGGCTATTTAACCCTATTAAAGGTTGTCGGTTATCAGGAGGTAGAACATTACAAAATTCATCGGGGGGATGTGCTCCAGATCGGCGGAATTACAGTAGATGTGCTCCATCCCAGAAAAGAGTTTTTAATCGGCAGCTTCAATAATCTTTCACTGGTTCTGGAGGTTAATTATCAGGGATTGAAAATTCTTTTAACCGGAGATATTGAAAGAGAAGCTGAAGCAGAGCTGGTCAGAGAGAACCTGCTGGGGCCGGTAGATATCTTGAAGGTTGCTCACCATGGCAGTAATACCTCCAGCACCGCTGATTTTCTCAAGATTGTTGATCCCGCTGTGGCGGTTATTCAGGCAGGGGGGAGCAAATTTTCTCATCCTGCCGCTGAAATTATTGCCAGACTGGAAAGCAGCAATAATCAGGTTTTCAGAACTGATCTCGATGGTGATATAATATTTGGCTGGCAGGAGGGCAATCTTTATCTTCTTGAGGCAGGTATTTTAAATTTTATCAGGAAATTATATAAAAGAGCAATATAATTTCAGCAAGGCTTTATTTTGTAAATCTTAGATTGCCAAACCAGCTGATCTTGATGTTCTACCTCATCCCGTGAAAATTAAAAAGTATAGGAGTTGGTGCTGAGTGACAGCTATGGAAGAAAAGTCGGAGAAGACAATATACTTAATAGATACCTACAGCCTGGCTCACAGGGCTTTTTACGCCCTGCCTCTGCTGACTAATTCTGCCGGGGAATATACCAATTCAGTTTATGGTTTCGTCAGGATGTTACTTAGTTTAATCGATGATAAAGAGCCGGATATGCTGGCAGCCGCCTTTGACAAAGAAGCACCCACCTTTCGCCATGAAGCCTATGAAGAATATAAGGCTGACAGAAAGGAAACCCCGGAGGAACTAAAACCTCAGTTTGCCCTGATCAGAGAGGTGCTGGAGGAGTTTAATATTCCTGTTTATGAAAAAGAAGGCTATGAGGCCGATGATATTATTGGAACCCTGGCAAAACAGGCTTCTTCCCGGGGCTACAAAGCTGTAATAGTTACCGGAGATCGAGATGCCCTGCAGCTGGTTGAAGAAAATATCGAGATAATGTATACCAGAAAGGGCCTCAGCGATATAGTAAGCTATGATCTGGCTAAAATCAGAGAGGATTATGAACTGGAACCGGTTCAGCTCATTGATATGAAAGGATTAATGGGTGATAGTTCTGATAATATACCGGGTGTGCCGGGAATAGGGGAGAAAACAGCCACCACTCTGCTCAAAGAATTTGATGATATGGAGACTATTCTTGCCAATATCGATAAGGTATCCGGTGAAAAACGCCGGGAGAATTTGCGAAAGAATGCTGATCTGGCCCGCATGAGCAAAGAACTCGGCAGAATCGAAACCAGTGTGCCGGTTGAATTTGATCCTGACTGCTGCAGCTGGGGGGATTATGAAGAGGGCAGAATTTACGAACTCTTCTCCCGGCTGGAATTTAACAGTCTGCTGGAGCGTTTTGAAGCAGACCGGCTGGAATTAACTGCCGGGGAGTATAACCTGGTTGAGAAGCTGACTGCCGGCGACAGAGAAGAGCTGAGGGAGAAAGCTCTGGAAACAGGTTTTCTTAATCTGGCTGCCTATTATGAAGATTATTCTATGCCGGTAAAGGGCAGCGGTAGACTGCTTGTAAGCCCGGATGAAAAGCAGGTCTATATACTTAAAGGGGATGAAATTGGAGAATTCAGAGACCTTCTGGAAGAAAAGGCAGTTGTTAAAAGAGCTATAAGAGGCAAGGAGGTTCTGATTGAAGCCGGAAAGACCGGGGTGGAGCTTTCCTCGATTAAATTTGAACCCCGGCTGGCCAGCTATCTGCTGGAACCCTCCAGCACTGTTCCGGATCTTAAATCTTTGCTGGAATCGGAACTGGAGGTTGTGGTTCAGGAGGGTCTGGAGCAGCAGGAACTGCTGGCACTGGCTCTTACCAGGCAGCGTCGCCTGGAGCAGATTCTTACTGCAAAATTAAAGGAAAATGGACTTATTGAGCTCTATCAGGAGATTGAGCTTCCTCTCCTTTATCCCCTGGCTGAGATGGAACTGAATGGTATCAGACTGGACTGTGATTATCTCGAAGATCTTAAGGAGAAGTGGTCGGGAAAAATTGAGGAGATGGTCAGCCGGGCACACAGCCTGGCAGGAGAGGAATTTAACCTGAATTCTCCCAAGCAGGTCGGTGAAATTCTTTTTGAAAAACTGGGATTACCGGTGATTAAGAAGACCAAAACCGGTTATTCTACCAGCATATCAGTGCTGGAAAAACTCGAGAATGAGCATGAGATTGTTCCCCTGATAATTGAGTACCGACACTGGTCTAAACTGATATCCACCTATCTGGAGGCTCTGCCTCCCCTGGTAAATCCTGATACCGGCAGGCTGCACACCAGTTTTAACCAGATGGTAACCGCCACCGGCAGGCTTTCCAGCGCCAATCCCAATCTCCAGAATATCCCGATACGCAGCAAGGAGGGCAGGGAGATCAGGAGAGCTTTCATTCCGGAAAATGAAAACTGGATTCTGCTGGCAGCTGATTATTCCCAGATTGAACTCAGAATTCTGGCCCATATCAGTCAGGATGAAAATCTGCTGGAAACTTACCGCAGTGGCGGTGATATCCATAATGAAACTGCCCGGGGTATCTTTGAGGTTGAGGAAGATAAGGTGACTGGCAATATGAGGCGTAAAGCCAAGGTTATAAATTTTGGCATAGCCTATGGCATGAGCGCCTACCGGCTGGCTGATGATCTGGATATCAGTCAGCAGGAAGCTGAAGAATACATCGAAAAATATTTTACCCGATTTTCTGGTGTCAAAGAGTACATGGATAATATCTGTCAGGAGGCCAGGGAGAAGGGTTTTGTTACCACTATCCTGAAAAGGAAAAGGTATATACCTGAGATCAAGAGCAAAAATTATCACCGCCGCTCCTTTGCAGAAAGGACAGCCATCAATACCCCTATTCAGGGCAGTGCGGCAGATATCATGAAAATAGCCATGAACAGGGTCTATCGGCGCCTTAAGGAAGAAGGGTGGCAGAGCAGACTGCTGCTTCAGGTTCATGATGAACTGGTTCTGGAAGCCCCCCGGAAGGAGCTTGAGCATATAGCTCCTGTTATTAAAGCTGAGATGGAGGAGGCCTACGAAATAGATGTTCCTCTGATAGTTGATCTGGAGGTCGGCTCTAACTGGAAGGATAAAGAGAAATATATTATAAACTGAAATATAGAAACAGAGCAACTTAAACTGAATACAGGTTTTTCTGAGTTAGAAGAGAGGAGAAGGTGATGGATATGCCGGAATTACCGGAAGTTGAAACAATTGTTAGGGGATTAAGAGATGTGCTCTGCGGCAAAACAATTGCCGGGGTTGATATCCGGGAGGAGATGATTATTGGGTATCCGGAAAAGCCCGTAAAATTTAGAGAGGGCCTGCTGGGAAGAAAGATAACCGCCATGGGCCGTCGGGGTAAATATATTATTCTGGATCTTAACAGCAATCTCCAGCTTATAATCCATCTCAGAATGACCGGCAAACTTCTTTTAAAAATGAGAGAAGAGGAAATTGAGAGCCACACCCATCTCATTCTGCGATTTAAAGAGGGGGGGGATCTGAGATTTAATAATGTCCGCAAGTTTGGCCGTATGTATCTAATAGACCGCGACAATCCTGAGAAAGCCGGAGGTTTTGCCCGATTGGGGCCTGAACCTTTAAGCCCGGAATTCTCACCTGAAGTATTCCAGGAAATCCTTAAGGGAAGCAGCAGAGCAGTCAAAGCCCTGCTGCTGGATCAGAAAAAGATTGCCGGGCTCGGTAATATCTATGCTGATGAAGCCCTGTTCCGGGCCGGAATTCATCCTTCCCAGCCGGCAGATGAGCTCACCCGGGATGATGTTGAAAGACTTTATCAGAGCATCGATCAGGTTTTAAAGGCCGGGATAAAGTACAGCGGTACTTCCTTCAGCGATTATGTTAATGCTCTGGGAGAAACTGGCAGCTTTCAGGAAAGATTAATGGTCTACGGCAGGGATGGAGAAAAATGTCCCCGCTGCAGCTGTCAGATCAGCAAGGATAGGATCGCCAGCCGCTCCACCCATTTCTGCCCGGACTGCCAGGAAAAACCTTAAAATATAAAATTAAATAACAGGAGGTAAGGCGGCAAAGAACTCTGTCTTTCTGGATGGAGCTTATATCAGAGAGAGGCATCTGGACGAAATATTAGCAGAAAATACTGTTATATTCAAATGAGGAGGATAAAGATGGCTCTGGGACTTACCGGAGGACTGGCAACCGGCAAGAGCACCGCAGCTGAAATACTGGCTTCTCTGGGAGCAGAGATTATCGATGCCGACAGGATAGCTCATCAGGTTCTGGAACCTGAGGGAGAAGCCTATTCTCAGGTGGCAGCTTCTTTTGGCAGATCAATTCTGACAGATGAAGGTAAAATTGACCGCAAAGAGCTCGGGAGGATAGTTTTTTCTTCCCCGGATAAACGGAAGCAGCTGGAGAAGCTCACCCATCCTCACATCACTGCGGAGATTGAGAAACAGCTTAAGAATGCCCGAAACAGCAGTAAAACTGTGCTGGAGGCTCCGCTCCTTTTTGAAGCCGGCCTGGAAAATCTGGTCGAGGAAATCTGGGTAATCTCTGCCCGGCTTGAACTTCAGGTTGAAAGACTGAAAGAGAGAGATGGACTGAGCCGTGAGGAATCTCTCAGAAGAATTAACGCCCAGCTGGCTCTAACAGAGAAGCAGAAGAGGGCGGATCTGGTAATAAATAATAATGGGACCCGGGAAGAGTTCAAAGAGAAAATTGAGAAGGCCTGGGATGACTGGCTCAGGCGCAGGAGTGATAAGCAGTGAGAATAGCACAGATAGCCCAGCCTTACGATCCAGAAATTTCAGTTCTTCTGAAAGTCTGTGATGTTCATGATGCTCCTCTGGCCACCAATTTTACCAGCGCCGAGCTGCTGCTGGAATCTTTTGTGAGGAGCAGAGAAAGGAATGATGCTGATGGCTGATCAGCGGAAGGGAAGCAAACCATTTTTAGAGAAGTTATTAAAGGCATCTATGCTTACTGTATTTTTGATTCTGGTTTTACTGCTGGCAGCAGTGACAAATGAATTAGTTTCAGCAGGAAGTGCTGTTCCTGAAAATCAGAAAACTGAAAGACATCAAGGTTTTCTTTTTCAGGTTCCCTCTCTTCAGGAAAGGGTTTCCCAGGCCCTGGCCCCAGTCCCTCTCACCGGACTTGATCCTCACTACAGCTGGGAGCAGAACAGGGGCTATCTGCTGTCAGAACTTTATTACTTTCTCTTTGAATATGATCATTACAGTCAGGAAATTAAACCCCAGCTGGCAGATGATTTGCCCGATATTAAGCAGGATGAAAAGGGCAGAAAGGAATGTATTTTTAAAATATCTCCTGGTCACAGATTTGTCAGCGGCAGAGAGATTGAAGCCCGGGATGTTAAGTACAGCCTTTTGAGATTACTAATTCTTGATGTGCCAGAGAGTGGAGCCGGTTATCTCTGGCAGACGATCTTTGGAGTTAGCTGCCTAGAAGGTTTTGTCGAAGAGAAGATAGGTTATGGGAGCCCGAAGGATCTATCATCTAAAGAATCTCTGGAGGTTTTCCACAGTATTACCGAGAGAATCTTTATTCGAGAGGATGATGAGCTTGTTGTCAGACCGACAGAGGATTATAATCTGACCTATCTTTTCTCCGATCTGGTGCCCTGGGCTGCTGTGGTTGATCGAGAGGCAGTTAAAAATCTGGGGGGCTGGGATGGCAGACCGGAAAGCTGGGCTTTTTATCATCGAACCAGAGGAGAAAGGCGGCCTCCTCTCCAGGAGAGCAACAGGGCCGGTCGATACGAGCTCAGAGTTATTAACTATCAACCCGGCAGGACCATCAATCTGCAGAGAATTTCAGCAGACGGGGAAAGGGCCGGCATCATAGCAGTCTTTACTCCCCGAAGAGCAGGAGTAGCAAGGGCTATTGAAGAAGATCTCTATGATTTTATTCAGCTGAACCCTTCACAGCAGGAAAGGTACCTGCAGTCATTGAAGCAAAGCAGCATTCTTGCCGGCAAGCTGTCAGTCTCCGACAGCAAAATCTATTTAATATCCGGTGAAAAATATCTTGAGGACAAAGCAGAAGTTGAGTTGATTTATTATCACGAAAATCAGGAACATCGAAGACTGGCGCAGGAGGTCAGGGAAGAGCTGAAAGCAGAAGGAATTAAGTCAGTCCTCAGGGGGCTTAACTGGCAGAGGTATACAGCCAGCCTCTATCGAGGAGATTTTGAACTGGCAGTTATGGAATGGCTTCATCCCTTTCCGCGGGAAATAATACCTGAATTACTCACCAGAGATCGTCATCTGGCAGAGAATGTTGAAGTTCTGGAATTGCTGGAAAAGAGCCGGAGGTATCTTTATGGCGAGTTTTAATCTTAAA
>PWFW01000138.1 GCA_003554225.1 Halanaerobiaceae bacterium
AAGCGTCCACAACGCTGCCGGTAACCGATCCGTGCTCTTCTTCCATGGAAGTCGCTTCTGCAAATGGACCGGCCTCGCCGGCAAAAGTCGCTTTTGCCCCGAATGCAATCAGCAGACAGGAGGTTAACAGCGTAAGTAATCTTAGTTTTTGAAGAGCTTTTATACCTAGCTTATGCATGACAATATGAGCTTATGCATGACAATATGATTTGTGTAATTGCGAATGTATAATAATCAAAACCGGTAACCTCACCTCTGCGGATGACAGTCAAATGACCATTAGAAGATGAGTTATTAAACCCCGGAGAAAATTCAGTCATTTTTTTAAAAAGGAATTCTAATATTAAAATTCAGCTCTTAGAATATATTTAATCAATTTTTTTTGGAACCGCAAGCTTTATCGGTAAAGTTACCGTAAAAATTATGCGCACATTTTTGTTGGCATCTTCATCGAGCTATCGAGCTTCGGTTTTTTTGGTGAAATCAGTCAGGTCAAAAACGCCAGGCTAAAACTTTAAGCTTGGATTCATTTTGTGACTTTTGTTGAATTTATTAATCTCTGGTGCAAATGCAATCCTTACAGTCAAACTCTGTGATTAATGTAAATTGATAAAGTTATTTGAGCCAGATAGTTGAAAATAGAGCAAGATTCGGCTCTTGTTATTCATTGAAAAAAATTGTTGTTTACTTAAGCGTTTAAGTACTATGAGAATTGCAACCTTTTTGTGTGTCTATCAAGTCTTTTAGAATCGTTAAACCCTAAAAGCTTAAAACGAATAAGCAAATATGCCTGTCAAAATTCCATCCGTGAGCCGTCGCAAGTTTTTGACTTCAACTACAACTGCTGCAACCGGATTCCTTCTTGGAATTCCAGGCGTATTGCCGGGAAAAGAACTTTCCCAATACGATGCAGGAGAAGTTGATCCCAATTATTTTGTTCTGATTGCCGATACGCATATAGATGCGAACCCGGACTTATCAAATCGTGAAGGGAATAAAATGATGGACATAAATAGCTCTATGGTAAAAAGGATTTTGGAGAGAGAGGGTCCTCAGCCTTCCGCAGTAATTATCAATGGAGATGCAGCCAACGTCGCTGGAAGAATCGAGGCATACGAGCATTTGGTATCTGTGTTAAAACCTTTGTCAGATGCAGGAATATCAGTTTATATCACAATGGGAAACCATGACAAAAGATCAAACTTTTACGAAGTTTTCCCGGAAAAAATCCCGGAAGAAGTACCTGTTCGAAATCGTCATATAGAAGTACTGGAGACTCCTTATGTGTATCTCTTTTTGTTGGACACGCTCGACCAGGTAAATGAAACATCTGGCATCCTTGGATCTGTACAACTGCACTGGCTCGATTCTGCTCTAAAACAATATAATGATAAACCGGTCAACATCTTAGGACACCATTACCCATGGCCTAATATAGATCGTGGCCTTATGGATTATGATAAATTTTATGATGTAATAGTGCCTTATGACCATGTAAAATCTTACATATTTGGTCATTCACACAGATGGGATCTTTTAAAAGAGGACGGTGTCCATCTTGTCAATCAGCCGGCAAACGGGGGGAATCCAGGATCTGATGAACCTACAGGTATCATGCATGCTCGATTCTATTCAGATAAAATAGAACTTGAAACTGATGCTTTTGATCGAGGTCATTCATGGCATGGGCAGAATATTGAACTTAATTACAGAGAAAGGGCAACAACAAGTTCTGATCAGAATCACACAAATCCCGAAAGCATTACACTTCATGATAACTTTCCCAACCCCTTTAATCCGGAAACCAACATAAAGTATGATTTGGAGTCCGCCGGGCACGTGACTCTCACGGTTTATGATACATACGGTCAGAAGATAACGACGTTGATTGATGAAGCTCAGAGTGCCGGAAGCCACTCTGTTCTCTTCGACTCGAATAAACTGGGTCTCTCAAGTGGAACCTACGTATATCGGATAAAGTCTAATGGGACTACGTTATCTCAAACCATGACCCTAATCAAGTAACCAACCGAAAAATCACAGTTTTTAAAACCGAGAGTTTTTCACAAAAAAATAATTTAACAACCTTACACTCAAATCATCTTATTATGAAAATACAACTGAATCTACTCGCAATTTTCTTTCTTCTAATATTCCTTACACTGTCCTGCAATACCGAACGTGAGACAGAAAATACAGAAGGGCAACAACTGTTATCGGATCCTGGTGTTGTCTCATTTACTTTTCGCCATGAGTTTGAAGAAGACTTTACTGGAACGCTGGACTTCATTAAGGAGATGGGGGTTACCAATATTGAGTTTTCAAATTTATTTGGTAAAACAGCACAGGAAATTCGTGATTTACTCGATGAAAGAGGGATGAGATGCACCTCCTATGGTGTTGGTTATGACGATCTGCTCGAGGATATTGATCGCGTTGCCGAGGAGGCACACATATTAGGTGCGCGTCATGTGAGAGTTGCCACAATACCACATGACAGCCCCTTTGACATAGAGGATGCCAGAAGTGCGGTTAATGATTTCAATCAATTTGGAAGACAACTAAAGGAACGGGACTTGCTGTTTTCATATCATAACCATGGCTATGAGTTCAGAGAATATGAAGATGGTACACTTTTCGACTACATTGTTCAAAATACAAATCCGGAATATGTCAATTTTCAACTGGATGTTTTTTGGGTAGTGTGGCCGGGTCATGATCCTGTCGAATTAGTAGAGCGGTACCCGGACCGCTTCAAAACAGTGCATCTTAAAGACTTGGCCGAAGGTGTAGAAGGTGACCTGTCAGGACGTGCTCCAAGTGAACACATGGTTGTCTTGGGAGAAGGACAGGTTGATTTTAAATCACTTCTGGTCGCAGCCCAGGATTCTAATATCGAATACTTTTATCTTGAAGATGAAGTTGAAGATGTCAAAACAAGTGTTCCTAAAAGCTATGAATATATAACAAGCTTGACATACTGATTCTCAAGGTCATTATGAAACGCAGATCAAATCTGCTATAATGTTTTACATAGAACTGGAAAGTCGTCTGGCCCCGGACGACTTTCTTATGTAAGCTTCACTACTCAACTTTCGGAGTTCATACTAATCCCTTCCTGTTCATTAGGAAAGGCTTGTAACCATGGATGAGTCTGGTAAAACCTGCCTACCAGCTCAATAACCTGCACTAACAAATACCCTTGG
>PWFW01000009.1 GCA_003554225.1 Halanaerobiaceae bacterium
CAGCTTGAGGGCTGTTATAACTATGAGAAAGGCCAGATAGTAGCCAGCCAGCAGTAAAATTGCCTGAGAATCAGCGGCCAGAGCAGACAACACATCCTCCCCCTTTCAGAGGTTTCAGATATAGATATTTAATATTCAAACCCTTACAGCCTTCAAGATACTCCGAGAGCTCTTCGCCTGATTTGTTGCGAAAGCCTGGCTTGTTGCAAGGAGCAGTAAGATAATCCTTTCATTCCAGAATTCTGTATAAATTCAAACCGGCTGCTGCTATAATTTCCGGAATCTTATGGCAGATGAGCTTTTGAATTTTCTGCATTATATTCTTTTCAATACTAATTGTCAATCAGTTTTTTGTTCTGGCACTGCCAGAATTTTTTCCCTGCTGCTGTCTCCTTTGTTTCAGCTGCAGCAAATACTGAGGGCATATGAAGTATTTTCTATCTTACTGTTTAAAATCCTGCCAGAATCGGAAAATTATTAAAATTTTCACTGATAACAGCTGCCCGAACTCCTGACTCACCAGCATTGATTATATGTAATAAATGGATGTTCTGTGATATAATAAATTTAAATGCAGCAAAATTGAGTCATTACCTGTCCAGTATCTGTTCATTACCTATCCAGCATCTGTTCATTATATGTCCAATATCTGTCTGCAGAGGATGGAATCACAAAAATAAAACCAGGAGGGTTATCATGGAATACGAACTGATTACAGGCGAAACATTTCCAGAAGTCTGGGAAAAGGCCTTGAAAATCTGCTGGGAAAGAGGAGTAGAAGTTAGAACTGATTACGAGAAGAAGACCGATCCCCCTTCCAAAGACCTGACCGCCATGCTGGTGGTTAAGAAACCTGAAAAGGAGCCAAGATATCACCGTGCTGCCTTCCCCATGGGTGTTGCTGATCTCCTGGACTATGTTAATGGAATTAAAGAAGGTATTATAAACAGCGGTGAGATACAAACTGTAGAAGATAGCTACCCCAATCGCCTGGTTAATTACCATGACAACTACGGAGATAAGTCCGGGAATACAGGTAATTCCGCCAGCCCGGAGCAGGGAATTAACCAAATCGAGTACGTGATTAAGGAACTTAATAGGGCGGGTTATTCTAAGAAAGCTCAGGCCATTCTCTGGAACCCAAAAATTGATTTAGGCAGAAATAAAGAATCTCCGGATCTGATCAGGCTCTGGTTCAGGATAGTGGAAGGCAGATTAAACATGAATGCTTACATGTGCAGCAATGATCTGTTCAAGGCAAACTTCGCCAATATGATGGGATTTTTTGCAATACAAAAACATGTAGCCAGTGAACTGGCTGTCCCGATAGGAAGCTACTGTCATGTAGTAGACAGTCTCCACATCAATGGTGCCTATTATGAGGAGGTCAGGAGCACACTGGAGCAGCTCTCTGAGAGGGACTGGCAGGAAAAAACCTGGACCTCTGAGGATATAAGCAGTTTCGGATAGGTTTAATCCGACCACCTGCCGTGCCAGAATGATATCTGATTGTTGATAAGCCCTTGAACTGAAAGTCACCTTTTCGATCCTTACCTGCCCTGAAATTTATTAACCTGCCTCTTCCTGACATGTCCTGTGCAACTGTAAAGCCTGAACTGACCTGAGCAACTTGTTAAACTCTGGCCTTTCTGAGCTGTACTGGCCTTTCTGAGCTGTACTGGTCAGTCTGATATGTCTTGAACCAGCAAGAGAGTTAGGTAATCCAAGAGGCAGGTAATCACGAAAAAATTGAATCCTGAGATGAAAATTTAAAGGCCTGCCCCAGGTGGTTTTGAGAGGCAGATTACCGGTTAAAGCAGGGAAATCAGATGCTTTTTCCTGTCTCCTACCTGAGCAGGCCTTGAGTTTTATTAGAGTCTAAGCTCATTTTTTAAATTGACATTAACCTTTGAGCCCTCCCTGAGTCAGACCGCTTATGATAAAACGCTGGAACAGGAGGGCCAGCAGAACCGGCGGCAGAACGCCCAGCACCAGTCCCGAGGCTAAAAGTCGGTACTCAATGGCATACTGACCTAAAAACATCGAAAGCACCACTGGCATGGTGCGGGCAGCCATGCTGGTGGTAAAGAGCAGGGCATAGAGAAACTCACCCCAGGTAAAGAGAAAAGAAATAAGCATGACCGAAATGATACCTGGCACTGCCATGGGCAGCAGCACCCGCCAGAAGGCTCCAAAGCGGGTACAGCCGTCAACCCGGGCTGCATCCTCCATTTCGCTGTCGATCATGTCAAAATAATTGTCCATAATCAGGGTAACCCAGGCCATGCAGAAAGAAGTGTTCATTATTATCAGCGGCAGGTAGGTATCGAGTATTCCCAGAGTTCTAAACATGGTAAAAAGCGGCACTGCCAGGGTGATCTGGGCTAACAGCCTGCTGCCCAGAATCAGAATATAGGAAGCTTTCTTGCCGGGAAACTTGAGTCGGGAGAGGGCATAGGCAGCCAGCACTCCCAGAATCAAGGCAAAGAATGTGGAAAAAACTGCCACCACCACGCTGTTAAAGAGCGAACGGCTGAACATCATGGCTGCCCGGCGGCCCGGCCCAGCCTCGACCTCTATCAGCCCCATCACTGCAGCAAAGCCTCCAAAGGAACCCTCCCGGGGAATCATGGAGGGAATAGGTCTTCCAGCTATATATCTCTGGGGCGTAACACTCATAATCCCTATCCAGTAAAAGGGCAGTAAGACAGCTATAATAACAAGGATAATAACAACTCTATGGAGAACCTTTGGCCAGCCCCTTAATTCTAGACTTCCCATCGACTATTCACTCCTATCTCAAAAAATAAAATTATAATAGCTGCTGTTAGTTAAAATATTATTGCTGCTGGTTAAAATATCAATAAGTTAACTAAAAAAAATAATTCAGCAAGACCTGAATTAACTTTCAGAGTTCTGATTTTAAATCTAACTGCAAATTGCAAATAAATATATGTGACCCCGGTTTAAACCTGCTTTTCGCTGCCCAGGATCTTGATATAAATCAGGGTCACCACGGCTGTTAATAAAAATAAAATGAAGGCCACTGCTGCCCCCCTGCCGTGCCTTAAAAATGAAAAGGTTTCCTGGTAAGTATAGTAGGATAAAACCCGGGTGGCATCACCGGGGCCTCCTCCTGTCAGAATAAAGATCAGGTCAAAAGCATGAAAAACAAAAATTGTTCTCATGATCAAAGCCACCAG
>PWFW01000219.1 GCA_003554225.1 Halanaerobiaceae bacterium
CAGGGTGTGTTCTGGTTATTACCTGATAATTTGTTTGATATGTTAAGTTGTTTAGTAGCTTTTTAGTAGAAATTACCTATCCTGTTAGAGATAAAACTGCTGAATTATTTTATCAGGAATAAAGGAATATTGGGCTCGATGAAGAATTATAATTAAGAGAGAAAGAACGGGAAAGGAAGGACAGCTGATGAGCAGATTAACATTTATAACTGCACTTATAATAACTATTTTAATAATGTCTGCTTCTCTGCCGTCTGGAGCTCAAGCCGAATCTGCTCTGGAGTATGAGTCCTGGGTACAGCGATTTACCAGCCCGGATTATCGTCAGGTTTTTGCCCTTGATTCTGAACCCCTACAGCTGCCTCAGGCCGGGATGCGAGAGTTTTCCGAAGAGGGGCAGGATAAACTCTTTGATCTGGCCGCTCGTTTTGGTGAGGAACAGCTGGAGGAAGATGAATTTCGTGAGATATCACGCAATACCCTGCTTTCTGATTCAATAAGAATGGGCTTTTCCTTTGATCAGGACAGTGGAGGTTTGAATACCACCTCTCTCAATAATCGTCTAAATTTATCTGCCGATTATATGGAGATTCTTGATGGCGAGCAGTCGGAATCAGCAACTGAAATATCTCTGGAATATAATCTCGGCCGGACAGCCACACTGCGGGCTGGCTATGGAGAACGGGTCTTAAACCTGCCTCAGTACAATTTGGCTGCTGAAGAAGGTCAGGGTTCTCAGGAATCAGCTGATTCTGATTTTAGCGTTCTCTCAATTCAAAGTTTCGATCGGGATTCATCTTTAAATCTTGGTGAAGATGAGGAGGACCAGCCCCTGAATAATGATACTGTAATTATTGAGGGCTCAGGTCAGAGAGTTGCTTCCAGTGGTGGCGCTGAAAGCCTGACCACCTATCCCGGTCAGCTGGGAGTAACTATCAGACCCTTTGATAATCTATCCTTCTCAGCTGATTATCGCCAGGAAGATATTTTTAACCCCTCTTCCCGGGATTATGCAATTTTGGGACTGGAGTACAGAGATTCCCTCGGCAACCTGCGGGCCAGCTATCAATTTGACAGCTTTTCCGAGAACCGGCAATCTATCTCCGGACTGGAACTGGACTTTCTGGATCTGGCAACTTTAAGTGCCTCTTATAAACTGCTGGATCTTGAGGAAATCGAAGACGCTCTGCAGACTGAGTGGGATCTGGGTCTGGATTTGAATGTTTCAGAGTTCAGTTCTTTTTCCTTTGGCTACCAGTTGATTGACAGCCTGCCTGATATGGATTCCGAAGTTTTTGAGGGCCAGGAATCCAGCATCAGTGCCAGTTTCGAAATAAGATTTTAGTCTATTTTCAGTCTTTTTGCCGCCAGGTTATAGTGCTCCGGTCATTACTGTGTCCGGTTCCTTACTGCTGGCGGTCTTTTGATATTTAAGGAGTAATAATATGGGGAAATTTCCTGAAAAACTGCTGATGCCGGTTGTCTGTTTCTTTTTTTTGTTACTGGGAGCTTTTCTTTCCTGTTTGCTTTTAAATTGCGAACCAGCATTGGCCGGTCCACAACCTGCTGAGGAAAGTGCAGATTTTCAGGATGAAGAGGAAGAGTTTTATGAACTGACGGCCGATGATATTGTTTATGACCGCCAGCAAGGGGTGCTGGAAGCCAGGGTTGATGTAATATTTGCAGCCGGGGATTATCGATTTGAAGCAGATAAGTTAACTCTTTACATAAATGATGACCTGGTGACAGCATCAGGAGATCCGCTGCGGGTGCTGACTGCTGATGAAATGATTACCGGAAGAGAATTGGTTTTTAATTACCGCACAGGCGAGGGAGAGTTTGTCCAGGCTGAAACCCGGATTGATGAAATTACTTTTGCCGGCAACCGCCTCAGCACAATTAGTGAAAACGGGCACAAACTTCAGGTCGAGGAGGCTCTCTACACGCCCTGTCTGCTGCCGGAACCCCATTACAGTATCAGGGCCAGGAAAGTAACTGTTTATCCCGAAGACAGGGTAGTTGCCGAAGAGGCCGCCTTTTACTGGGGGGAGAACCGAATTATTGCTCTGCCCTATTATGTGCTGGAATTTACCGAGGACCCTGATGATCCAGAACGCCTAATACTGCAGGATACTGGCTTTATCTACGAAATTGGCTTTGACTCGCTGGAAGGACTGGTTCTGGGACTGGGCTACCTTTATGAGATTGGAGAAAGAACGGAGGGTGGGTTGCAGTACAGCAGAACAACAGCCGGATCTGAAATTCGGGAAGCAGATAATATTCTGAGGATAAGTGATAATCTGGTGCTGGAGACCGAATACGATTATCGCCGTCACCGGGAAGAATTCTTTCAGGAAGAGCTGGAAAATGAAGAGTCCTACCGCTGGCAGGAGAGTCTGGATACTACTTTAACCTTTTCCCCCGCTGACCATACTGAGTTAGCAGCCGGCTATTCCTATCAGGACCTGGAGGGTGAGCTGGAGCAGAGTTATTTTGCCGGCTGGGAGCATCAGCCCTTTTCCGGACTGACGCTCAGCCAGCAGCAGCGGTTTATCCAGCAGTGGCAGGAGAGGGAGGAAGGAGAAGAAGCAGGTCGTGAGGAGAGCAGGCCGCTAGCCACTTCTTTAGAGTATGATCAACCGGAAAGACAGATCGAGCTTGACCTTGTCTATGACTTTTTCAGGGAGTCCTGGCGTCAGGAATATTATCACCGGGAGATTATTGGCCGCTCAGAGGATCAGGCTGAGAAACTGGCCTTCTCATTTTATCATGATTATCATGACTGGCGGCTGATGCGACGGGACTATCTGCTGGAGCTGGACAGCTCCCCGGTACTCTGGCAGTTGAAATACCGGGAAGGTTATGATAACGAGTTTTTGCCCTATTTAAGCCTGGAACTGCCTCTTTTTGATAGTTTCAGCTTCGGCAGTCTGGATCTGGGAGTAGGTCTGGGACGGCGGGCTGAAGAGGGGCGAAGCTCTGACAGGTTAAAAGTGTCACCTCACTGGCGGCAGAGTATTTCTGATCTGAGGGGCTGGGATCTGACTGCTGCCAGCCGCTTAACCTATATCAATCATCTAAATTATCACCCTGGCGGAGATGCAGCAAATTTTGCTGCTCTGGAAAATGAGTTTACCCTGGAAAGAGTTTTCTGGGAAAGGAGTTTTTCAGGCAGCACAAACAACACAAACAGCTCAAAC
>PWFW01000174.1 GCA_003554225.1 Halanaerobiaceae bacterium
AAACTCCTGTTTCGGCGCCCTGGATATTAAATCGCGTAAACTGATAACCGGCATTTGCACTTTCTTCAATATAGATACCTGTTTGACAATCGACCAAATTGAACTTATACGACTGACCATTGGGACTTCCTCTGTCGTAACGCGTAGGCCTCAGGGCAAAACCGATATTGTATCTTTCAACCGTCACATAAGCTGAATATGACCAGGCAATGGCTCGGACAATTACCCCGGTACCGTTATTGTATATCCAATCCTCATGCTCCCCGCCAGCCGGCGCATTGGCCAGACCGGAATCAGCCCAGTAGTCAGGCGAAAAATGAACGGTTTCAATTCGTCCGATATCCGACAGGCGATCAAACTCTATTCCTGTTTTAAGCGGAGTTCCATAGACATTACGCATAAACGGAAGTCTCGTCATTCCTTCACGGAATGTTGTTGCACCAAAATAGGAGTTCACAAATGTCAGATTTTCAACGGTGCTGCCCTCGATGTGAAGAGTCGGAGGATAGGGCTGGATATTATCAGGCTCCTGCTCCGGATACCAGATCGAGAGGTTTTTGATCCCGGCACTTCCGATCAGCCGGATAAAAGGATCTGCATTCTCATCCCCACGGCCGGCATAGGCCTGCAGTATAGTTCCGGCAACCTCACTTCCAGGCTTCGGCTGCTTCCAGTCACCTCGAAGAGTTACTCTGGGAGGAACTGTTAAAGTACCTTCTACCCTATAGTTACCAGCCGGTAAAAAGAGCGTCCCCCCGCCCATGTTATCAATTAATATCAATGCAGTCTGAATCTCATCGGTAACATCAGTAACTCCATCAGCCACTATACCGAAGTCCTGAGCTGCATAGGGAGTAACGATAACATCATCGGTAGGATAAACCGTCTCAACAACATGCCAATAAGGCGCGAAACCGCGAAGCCAACTATTGGCTAAAACACTAAAATCCCGAAAGTTAATTAAACATGGACCATCCAGATGAGCAGGGCTGTCGCAGTCATCAATCAACCAATCGTCAACAAACAGCTTCAAATCTTCTATATTCACTCTGCCCTCTTCAGTGATATCACCTTCAAGAACCTCCTGCTCCATCGCCTGAATGGTGGTTTTACCCGGATGGGTCGCGTTATAGTCAAACAAAAGGATTCCAGCACCGCCATAGGCAACGATTTCGCTTCCCTCCCAACTACTTATAAAGCCGGTCTTATCGCCATCGATAATAATCGTCCCACCGCGAACATCAATAAGCATATCACCGTTATGCCTGACATCCCCGGCAATATCCACTAATCCGCCGTCGCCAACGGTAAGGCGACCAAAGCCGCCATTATTGCCTACCTGCAAATGCCCGCCAATCACCGCAGTGCCGCCGTCAACTATCAAATGCGAATCTGACTCACGGCCTAATAACACACGATGCGTGGTTTCAAGAAGCCCCCCTGACTCAATCGTAACAGTGGAATCTCTATTGTACCCGACAGCCGACCAGGCTGTGCCGTCAGCGAAGAGGCTGCCGCCATCAACAATCCGTAAAGAAGCACCATCATCACCGCCATCACCAACTGACAGTTGGTCAACATCAGCCCCACTGTTTAGAACACAAATAACCGACGCCCTGATAATGGCTTTATTATCTTCACCCGGCACCTGTCCAGTATTCCAGTTACCTCCGACATCCCAGTAAGCCTCATCAGGATAAGTACCGGAAGGGTTCCACACTATAGTAGCCTGGGAAAAACATGCCGTAAAAATCAACAGCAAAATAGCTAATGCCAGTGTCTTCATCTTCATCACAAATCCTCCACCAAAGTTAAACAACAACAACAGTTTTTGAGATCATTATCGAAAAACACCAATCTGATTTAATAATTGCCGCCCCCGGCAATAGCTCATTACCATGTATCTTAAAGACACCTTTGCAGCCGCTGCCCAATACAACACGCCACAAATATATTTGTATTATTTATATCGTAATTAATGCCTTGTGTGTTCAGGAAAAAACCAAAAAAAAGGTTGCGAGCCGAAGCCCGCAACCTCAAAAAGTTAACAACCAAATATCCATATTTCAACTTTATTTCTTCTTTCTCAGAAGCGTCAAACCGCCAAGTCCAAGAAGTCCAACTGTAGCAGGCTCGGGGATGGCAACGATTGTTGTAAAGCCATCATCATAAGTAGCTTCGATTGCACCAAGATCTGAAGCAATGAAACCGTTATCGAAAAAGTTATTGGCATTATCTACTCTGTCACCGGCGATAACAACAACGCCACCCTCATTAATGGTTAAAACTGAATCCCCTGTAATCGAATTGGTGGGGTGCCAGTTACTAAGCTCCAGAAGACCGCCGTCATTGACATTGACATACCCAGTGCCTGTGCCCTCCCAGCCAAGACCGAACTGTTCCGCAACGGTGACAGTACCATAAACCTCTACTGTGCCCTCGCTACCGTCATTGAAACCAATCCAGGCATGGTGACCAAAATTGAATGTGCCGCCGGACTCAACGACCAGGTTGGCAACATTATTCCAGCCAATAGAGGACCAACCATCGGTGCGGGTGTTAAGAGTTCCGCCGTCCATCACGCGAATAACGCCGCCCGGACCGCCGTCACCCTGGACCAAATGTCCTGCATCATATTCGCCCGATACCTGGGCCTCCGCAGCATCTTCTACATTGAAGACTGCTTTGGTTGCCCCGTCAGGAGCCATCGGAACTCCGTTGGTCCAGTTATCCGCATCGCCCCAATCGCCCACATCAGGCGGGGTAATATCGTTGGCTGCCGGATTCCAGACTGTTGTCGCGCTTGCAACCCCAACCATACTTACCATAACCACCAACACAATTAGCATTCTCATCTTCCTCTTCACAATCATCTCTCTCATCTTCTTCCCCTTTCAAGAAAAGAAAAAATTCCGACAGCAATGCCGTCATTCCACCGCGGAATGACTTTTATGCACATTGCCGCCTGTTTCCATTTTTTACTTGTAAAAGACTCATCAACACAAAAAATTAAACTTACTATCGAGCGCCCCGGGCACAAGGCCCGGGGAACTCATCAAAACAAGAGTCAATAACCTATTCCTATTCTTCTTCCGGCATAGCAACAGGCTCAGTTATAATAAAATCTTCCAGCCATTCGGAGGCGATTTCGGCATAATCTTCCACATCATGGATACAGTTAGCCGCAATGTCGGCCGG
>PWFW01000242.1 GCA_003554225.1 Halanaerobiaceae bacterium
CCAACCCCTCAAACTTCCCTAAAGCCCTTAAACTATCCTCAAACTGCCCTCAAGTCCTCAAGCTGTCCTCAAACTGCCCTAAAGCCCTTAAAATTACCTCAAACCGGTCTCAAGCCCTCAAACTATCCTCAAACCGCCCTAATACTGCCCTCATAAAGTCCCAAAAAATCCTTCAATCATTCTACTAAAATTTGTTTTAAGCATCCTATGCACCTAAACATATCATGTCATGTCATGGAATTCACATCATGTAATCTGCGATTATCTTTGCAATTATTTTTAAGCATATCAAAATGCATATCAAAATGCATCTCAAAAAGCATATCAAAAATAAGCAATTTATCCCAATGAATTTTCCCCTTCAATTCCAGCATTTGAAAAAAAATCAAGTAACAGCAAAAAATCACAAGAAATCAAAGGTTAAAAAACTAATCTCTCTTGAGAAAGGCAGTCAGGCAGTGAGCCGCTCCCCAACCCTTCAAAATTTCTGAGAGGTCAACTGTTATAACCTCAACCCCGTTTCCCTCCAGTAGTTCCCGGCAGCGAGGATTGCCTTCCGGCTGGACCACCAGGCCGGGTTTAATTGCTACAAAATTGATTCCCAGAGTCTCGCTGACCTCGGTTCGGGAGGGAGCTTCCAGTAATTTTATTCCTGCCTTTCGCAGATAACTGCAGACATCATAGGGAACCTGAGGAGCATGAATCATTGCCGTATCATGACTTGCAAAATTCAACAGCCCATCTATATGAGCATGCCCATAGGGTATCTGCATCGGCAGAATATTTTCCACTCCGATTCTTTCCAACTCCCTGGCTACCTGCTCAAATCCTTCTCGATTTGTCCTGGATCCCGCGGCTAAAATAACTGTTTTTCGGTCGACCCAGAGGGCATTTGCCCCTTCAAAAACCCCACTGCCATTTACAGTTTTTAGAATCGGCACCCCGATTCTGGCCAATGCCTGAGCAGCATATCTCTCCTCCCCTCTCCGCGAACTCATGGCTGGCCTGGCTATGATAGCACCTTCAGGTGTCATAAAGACTAAATCTCTCATGAAAACAGCGTTTGGCCTGTCCAGCCGCTGTTCTTTTACATAGTATACCTTAATCCCCTGCTCCCTATAAATATCAGCAAGCCTGTCGTGCTGCTCCCTGAATTTTATCGGATCAATCCCGGTCCTAAACCGAAACTTCTTATAATCAAAATCTTCAATCTCTTCACCCGGGCGCCGCATTAATACTGCTTTTAAAGGATTGACTTCGGAAGCAACCCCCCAGTCTCCCCAGTGCTCCCGAATTTCTTCTGCAAAACTGCTCTCCTCAGGAAACCAGCGCTCTCCGGGAAGGGCTTCAACTTCAGGTTCTCTTTCTTCCTGCAAATTCATCTCCTCCCTGGTAAAAAATTTGTCAAAATTTCGGGGGGAACCCGGTACCACCAATCATACCCCCGCTGCACCACCACCTAACGCCCGAAAACTCCTTTAATCCTGCGTAATATCCTGGTGAAAAATCCTGCCCTTTCAATGTCATAGGTGGTCAGCAGATCGGTGCTGTAAACCTCCTCACCATCGACTTTAGCAACTGCTTCACCCAGTTTTGTGCCGGCTGAAATTGGCAGGTCAAATTCGGACTGCAGCCTGATCTTGGTATCGACATTCTGTTCCTGATAGCGGGGAACGATTGCCTTTAAATCACGGGCCGGGCGGAGGCTGATATATTCAGTCTCACTTTCAGGGACTAAAATACCTTCAATTTCCTGCTCCCGGGCCAGCAGAGTTTTCTGGCGGTAATTTTCAAAACCGTAATCCAGCATTTTGCCGGTCAGTTCTTCCCGCTGCTGCCGGGAATCGGCCCCCAGCATGACGGAGATCAGGCGAAAATCTCCCTGGCTGGCGGTGGCAGCCAGACAGAAACCAGCGATTCGAGTATAACCGGTTTTTAGACCGTCCATGCCTGAATAATTTAAAATCATCCTGTTGGTATTGGTCAGCATGGCCTGCCGGTCCGGCAGTTCCAGACATTCCAGCCAGATCTGACTCCATTTCAAAACTTCCTGATGCTGAACCACTTCCCGTGCCATTTTGCTGATATCCCGGGCAGTGCTGTAATGATCGGAATCGGGAAGGCCGTGAGCATTGGTAAAATTGGTGTTTTCCATTCCCAGCTCCCGGGCCCGGTCATTCATCATATCGATAAAGTTATCATAATTTCCCCCTACAGCTTCTGCCAGAGCATAACTGGCATCGTTGGCTGAAGCGATGATAACAGCCATAAGCAGTTCTTCAATGGTGATTTCATCACCGGAATCAAGATATATCTGGGAGCCTCCCATGGAAGAAGCCCTGCTGCTGATGGTGGTGGTATCGGTTAGTTCCACTTCACCATTTTCAATGGCTTCCATGGTAAGCAGAACCGTCATTATTTTTGTGATGCTGGCTGGAGGCAGCTCTTCATCGGCGTTATTTTCATAGAGCACCTGACCGGTTTCAGCTTCCAGGAGAATAGCTGAAAGATCATTGGTATCAAGAGCACCGGCAGAAAAGCTTAGACTCAAAACCAGCAGAGCAGCAAGTATAATTACCGCTAATTTTTTGCCCGGCATCTACTCACCACCTTCATTATCAAGTTTGGCCTCTTCCCAGATTGCATCCAGCTCTTCCAGAGACATCTCAGTCAGCTTAAGATTCTGTGATTCAACCTTCTCTTCAATGAAAGAAAACCTCTCCTTAAAGCGACGAACACAGCCCAGCAGGGCAATTTCGGGATTGACATCGAGGAAACGGGCCAGATTGACAGCGGCAAAAAGAAGATCCCCCACTTCCCGGGAAATCTGCTCCCGATCCTGCTGCCAGCCCGGTTCCAGATCCTGCTCCAGTTCCTGCTGCCGACCTACCTGACGGACTGCCTCGCGGACCTCTTCCAGCTCTTCCCTGACCTTATCATATACCGGCTCAATCTCCTCCCAGTCAAAACCAACCTCAGCAGCTAAAGCCTGAACCTCCCGGGCCTGCAGCAGGGCAGGAAGATTTTTCTGGCAGTCAGCCAGAAGTGAAGAACTGTCAGCATCTGCAGCCAGACCAGCATTTTCCCGGCTTTCTCCCGTCTCGTTACTATCGTCCCTCTCGTCCCTCGCGTTCCTCTCGTTCCTCTTGTTCATCTCTTCGCTGTCCTGCCTGCCCCTCTTCTCCTCCTGCTGGCAAACTTTATTATTGCCAGCGGCAGATCTGGTGCTTTTGTTGTTGCTAACCAGGTTTTCTCTTTCGGCATCCTTGACAGCCTGCCAGGTCAGTTTAACCTCCTCGGGGGTATCGGCTCTCTCATCCCCAAAAACGTGGGGATGGCGGCGGATCAACTTTTCTGTCAGCCGGCTGATAATCCCGGCCAGGTCAAAATCATCATTTTCTTCCCCGATTCTGGCCTGAAATACAACCTGCAGCAGAAGATCTCCCAGCTCTTCAGCCATCAGCTCGGGATCACCGCTGTCTATCGCCTCCACTGCTTCATAGGCCTCCTCAATAATATAGGGCCTGAGAGATTTATAGGTTTGAACTCGATCCCAGGGACAGCCCTCCTCAGAACGGAGGCGGGCCATGACCTGGTGTAATTTTTTAACTTCCTGACATAAAATATCTCTCTCGCTTGATTTATTATTCATAAGCTCTTCCATAGACTCTTATAATACACCCCAATCCTGTAGTTTTCCTGATATTCTAACACCAACACCGGGTATCAGTTTCAGCTCCTGAGCTCCAATCTCTCCGGAATAAATCAAGAGAAAACCATAAAGCAGCACTCCCAGTCCCACTGCAGCAGTGAGGCTGATCAGACCGGAAAATCTGAAAATATTAGCTGACAGAGAGAGCATCAGGGAGTGAAAAAAATAAACTGTAAAGCCCATAACTAGAGCTGATAGGGCTGGATAACCGACCCGGGCTGGCGAAGCAACCAGTGTTCCGGTCAATTTTTTAACATAAATTATGTTCAGCGCTGCGGCAACGGCAAATCCGGTCACCGTCCCCAGGGCTGCCCCGTGAATATTAAAGGCCGGGATTCCCGTCAGAGTAAAGTTGATCACTGCATTACAGATCGCACCCAGAAAAAGGTTTTTGGCAGGCAGATCCGTCCTGCCGATTCCCTGAAGAATGGCAGATGAAGTCTGTTGCAAAGTGATAAAGATAACACCCAGAGCGCTAATCTGAAGAATGCTGGCAGCCTGAGGCTCGGCAAAAATCCCCCCGGTCAGGGGCTCGGCCAGCACAAAGAGACCGATAGCTGCCGGGATTCCCAGCATAACAGTAAGTCTGAGAGCAGTGGAAGTGCGCTCCTGGATAAGGGTTTCATCTCTGACGGCAAAGGCTTCCGAGATGGCAGGTACCAGGCTGGTGGCCAGAGAAACGGTGATGATGGTGGGGAAATGAACCAGAGGCATGGCCACCGTGGTAAACTGTCCGTAGAGAGTAGTGGCCCTTTCCATGACGAAACCGGCTGCCTGAAGACGCTGGGGAACAAAGACCCAGTCCACAAAGCTCATCAGCGGCATGACCAGGGCACCCAGGGTGATAGGCACTCCCAGCCCAAAAAATTCCTGTAAAACCGGGCGGACCTTAAGGCTGGAAACAGCCCGGTCTTCAGCCAGAAAGGCAAAGATATTCTCTCTTCTTTTATAGTATATATAAATAACCAGCAAAAGTCCAGCAATCGCACCGGTAAAAGCCCCGAAGGAAGCACCGGCTGCTGCGTAGCTTAAACCGAGCGGCAGCAGAAGATAAGCCAGCGATATCATGGTTATCATCCTGACAAACTGCTCGATCAGCTGGGAGAGAGCTGTCGGCTTCATGTCCTGCAACCCCTGAAAAAAACCGCGGAAGCTGGCCATTATCGAAACCACCAGAATAGCCGGAGAAATAGCCAGCAGAGCATAATAGGCCCGGGGATCCAGCCGTAGCAGGGAGATTACCGGTCGGGCAATCAGAGCCATGGTCAGAGCTGCCAGAAGACCGATAACAACGCTCAGAATCCGGGCTATGGTAAAGATTCGATAGGCGTCCTTCTTCTCCTCCCGGGCAATTCTTTCTGAGATCATTTTAGCCAGCGTCACCGGTATTCCAGAGCGAGAAACAACCAGCATAATGGTATAGAGGGGATAGGCCATCTGATAGAGCCCCATGCCCTCAGCACCGATCAGACGGATCAGCACCACCCGGTAACCCAGCCCCATGACCCGGGAAAGGATCCCGGCGGCACTGAGAATGGCAGCTCCTGCTACAAACTGACGAGATCCTTTAGCTTCCAACCTCATCACCGACTTTCCCGGATTCCAGCTCAGCAGGCCGGGAAACAAACTCCAGCAGAGAATCCAGCACCGCCAGCAGCAGCTCTTTTTTCTTTTTAATGCCGGATTTTCTGACGCTGATCACCGGCTGCTGAGCAGATCTGATCTTTATCTCCCGGGAATATTCCCGGGCCAGTTTCATGACTGCCTCACTGTCAATACTCTGCTTATCCTGAAAGAAACAGCTTATTCTATCCTGCTCCTCCTTAACTTCCGTTATCTTAAGCTGACTGGCCCGCAATTTTACCCGGCTGATAAAGAGCAGGTTAGCAACCTCTTCCGGAAGGTCTCCAAACCTGTCCTCCAGCTCGGCTTTAATATCAGCCAGCTTGTGATCGCTGCCAGCAGCCATTATCCGCTGATAGATATCTATCTTCTGACTGGAATCGGGAATATAATCTTCCGGAATAAAGGCATCCAGATTAAGCCGAACTTCAGCTTCTACTCTCTTCTCTTCCTCCTCACCCTGCAGTTCTTCCATAGCCTGCTCCAGCAGCTTGCAGTAAAGAGAATACCCCACACTGGCGATATGACCGTGCTGCTCGGGACCCAGTATATTCCCGGCTCCCCGAATCTCCATATCCCTCATGGCTATCTTAAAACCGGAGCCCAGGCTGGTAAATTCTTTTATGGCCTGGAGTCTCTTTTCGGCAACTTCCGGCAGTATCTTATCCTCCTGATACATCAGGTAAGCATAGGCGACCCGGTTGGTGCGGCCAACCCGGCCCCTGAGCTGATAGAGCTGAGCCAGACCAAACTTCTCAGCCTGGTTGATGATAATGGAGTTGACATTGGCAATATCGAGACCGTTTTCAATGATGGTAGTACAGACCAGCACATCGTATTCTTTATCATAAAAGTTCAGCATTATCTTTTCCAGCCTGCTTTCCCGCATCTGACCGTGGGCTATAGCGATCCGGGCTTCGGGAACCAGTTCCTGAACCATTTCAGCCTGGCTGTCAATATCCTCTACCCGGTTGTGGACATAATAGACCTGGCCATCCCGGGCCAGTTCCCTTCTGATGGCATCCCGGACAGTCTCCTTGCTGAATTTCTTTACATAGGTACGGATGGGATAGCGGTTTTCCGGCGGAGTTTCAATTACGCTCATATCACGAACTCCTACCAGTGCCATGTGCAGGGTCCGGGGAATCGGGGGGGCGGTCAGCGTCAGAACATCGACCTTTTTCTTGAGATTTTTCAATTTTTCTTTGTGAGCCACTCCAAAACGCTGCTCCTCATCTATTACCAGCAGACCGAGATCGTTAAACTCGATATCAGAGGAAAAGAGTCTGTGAGTCCCGATAATGATATCGATCCGGCCTGAAGCCAGCTGTTTTTTAATATTTTTCTGCTCGGCCGGGCTGCGGAAGCGGCTGATCATGCCTACTTTTAAGGGATAGTCCTCCAGTCTCTCCCTGAAGGTATTGAAGTGCTGCTGGGCCAGGATGGTGGTCGGTACCAGCATGGCTGTCTGTTTGCCGTCCATGGCAGCTTTAAAGGCTGCCCGGATGGCAACCTCGGTCTTGCCGTAACCTACATCCCCGCAGAGCAGACGATCCATGGGGTGAGGGCTTTCCATATCATCCTTAACCTCGGCAATAGCCTGTTTCTGGTCGGGAGTCTCTTCAAAGGGAAAATCATCCTCAAACTCCTGCTGCCAGACGGTATCTTCAGAAAAGGAATAACCTGCAATCGATTCCCGGGAAGCATAGAGCTCTATCAGGTTGATGGCCAGCTCCTTGACCGAGGATCTGACCCGCTGCTTGACCTTCTGCCATTCACTGCCTCCCAGCCGGTAGAGCCGGGGCTGCTGGCTCTCTCCCCCGATATATTTCTGCACCAGGTTAATCTGGTCGGTGGGAACATAAAGTTTATCATCATCAGCATACTGCAGCAGCAGGTAATCCTGCTGCTGGTCCTGAACCTCCAGGGTCTTAATCCCCAGATAACGACCGATACCGTGATTTTCATGAACAACAAAATCACCGGGAGTAAGGTCAGTAAAGGAAGAAATCTTTTCGCTCTGCTCCAGCTCCTCCAGTTTTCGCTTGCGGCGCTTTTTCTGCCCCAGAATCTCCTTCTCGGTGAAGACTGCCAGATTAAAATCCTCGAGAATAAAGCCCTCTGCCAGAGTTCCCGTTCCGGCAAAAATTCCCGGCTGGTTGATGTTGAGCTCGGTCACCTTGCTGATATCCAGTTCCTGATGGAGATGATCTGTTACCCTGATCATCTTATTTTCGCTGCTGAAGGTCAGCAGCACCGTCAACTTCTTCCGGCGAAGTTCTCTAATTCTGTCAGCTAAAAGATCAAATCTGGCGTGATAGGGCTCCAGGCTCTGCCCCCTAAATTCCAGGTCAACCTCGGTTCGCGGTCCGGTTCGGGAAAGAAATTCTATCTGGTGGCGGGAATAAACCTCGCTTTCCAGCTCTTCGGGCTGGAGAAAATTATCAAAATAATAGGAAAGTACCTCACCCTGTTCTAAAAGTTCGCTGAAGAGCTCTCCGGTTTCCTTGAGATGGCGCCGGTAGCTCTGAAAAATTTTCTCAGGATCATCCAGCAGGAGGCGAACCTGGCGGGGAAAATAGTCAAAAAGAGAAGCCAGATTATTATAGAGAAAGGGGAGGTATTCTCTGAGAACTGCAGGATTCTGCTGTTCCCGTCCTTCGCTTAAAAGTTTATCTTTTTTTTCCTGAATTCTCCTGGCAGCCTCTTCCTCCCCCCGGGAGAGAAAGCGGGAATGATTCTTGTCCAGAGAAGCAGCTATGGAATTAATGCGGGCCTCCAGATCCTCAGGCAGAAGCAGTTCCCGGGCCGGGGTGAGCAGAGCCTCCCGGCACTCCTCCACCGAGCGTTGATCCTCAATGGTGAAGCTTCGCAGGGATTCCACCTCATCTCCGAAAAATTCTATCCGGTAGGGATGAGAACAGCCCGGAGGAAAAACATCCAGAATTCCGCCCCTGAGACTGAACTGACCTCTGAACTCAACCATAGCTTCCCGGCTGTAACCGGCTTCAATCAGCAGAGCTGTAAGCCTGTCCAGGTCATAATTTTTTCCCAATTCAATTTTTTGCGATAATTCCTGCCAGCGCCAGGCCGGAGAGAGGCAGCGGGAGAAGGACTGCACCGGGATCAGATAAAGTCCCTCCTGCCGGCGGGAAAGATCCCGGAGAACCTCCAGCCGCTTAATTTCTTTGCTGCGGTCCAGCGGAATCTCCTCATGGGGATAGACATCCTGATGGGGGAGATATTTAATATTTTCCTCTCCTGTCAGCCGGAGCAGGTCTTCATAGAGAGACTCAGCCCGGTATTCATCAGGAGTCAGAATTATTAATACTTCCCCCAGATTCTGCTCCAGAAGGGCCAGGATTAGGGCCAGCCGGGAATTTCTCAATCCGGCTACCCTGAATTTTTTCTCCTGACGGATAGCCTGCAGCAGCCTCTTTAATTTTTCACTGTCATTCCGGGAATATATCTTCATAGGGCAGGTTAACCTCCAGCCTTTTCTGCTTGTCTTTTCTGCTTACTTTTTCTGATTATCTTCTCTTATTATCATATCTGCTTATCTTTTCTGCTTATCTTTTCTGCTTAAATATTCAAACCTGTTTTCTGCCAGAAAGAACAAATAATTTCAGGAAAAATACCATAGAAAAAATACCAAAATGACCCCTACTGGAATAAGTACGGGCCAGATTTTGGCAAAGATTTAGTTGAACTGATTCATGGCTTCAGTAATACCCTCGGACAGATAGATTTCAACCGCACGAGCTGCTTCCTGAAGGGCAGGCTCAATAACCTCTTTCTCTTCAGGGGAAAAGGTCTCCAGAACATATGCCGAGGCAGAGATTCCCGGGGGGCTGCCGATTCCAATCCTTAAGCGGGGAAAGTCATCGCTTCCCAGCCTGTCAATAATGGATTTCATGCCGTTATGTCCCCCGCTGCTCCCTGATCTTCTCAGTCGGAGCTGGCCCGGTTCCAGGTTTAAATCATCATAGATAACCAGAAGATCTTCACCTTTAAGCTCATAGCGGCGAATCAGACAGCTTACCGCCCGGCCGCTTCTGTTCATATAGGTCAGGGGCTGGGCCAGAATCACTTCCTGCTGACTGATGGTGCCCCGGGATGTCAGAGACTGACACTGGTTTTCCGGACTTTCAAACTCATGCTCACCAGCCAGAATTTTTATCACCTGAAAACCCACATTATGGCGGGTTCGGGCATATTTCCGGCCGGGATTACCCAGACCAACAATCAATTTCATGAAAATTTCACCACCGGAACCGGCAATATAACAGGCAAGCGCAACCCCCGACCGGCAGGGCCCGGAGTTACGCTGCTTGAGTTAAAGTTCAATAATATTTTTTGCAATATATTCCCCAATATTATCTGCTTACAGGAGATTATTTGCCGGCTATTATTTACCGGAGCTTACATATAATCTCTTTTATCCTGTCCTTCTTCCTCTTCTTCTTCAGGCTCTTCTTCGCCCTCTTCCAGCTCCTCTTCCAGCTCTTCTGCTTCTTCACCAATCACCTCAGGCTCGAGATCTTCAACATCGAGCAGGGCCTCTTCCTCTTCTTCGGTGATCTCACTGGGAGTAACAATGGTGACAATAACATCATCGGGTGAGCTGATCAGATCGATATCTTCTCCGATATCAAGATCACCGACAGCCAGGGAATCTCCCACATCCAGCTCAGAAATATCCAGCTCAACCATTTCCGGAATGTCACCGGGGAGACATTCAATCTCTATCTCCCGCATCAGCTGCTGGAGAACACCGCCTTCCTGAACACCATAGGCCTTGCCAACAAGCTTGATGGGAATGGTAACAGCAATTTTCTCATCCATCGAGATCTGATGGAAGTCAACATGCATGAGCATCTCTTTAATAACATGCTTCTGATAGTCCTTGATCATTACTGTTTCAGTTGTAACCTCTTCCTCGCCGTCTTTAATCGTCAGATCCACTATGGCATTACTGTCCAGCTTGCCCTTAAGATCAAGCGGATCGACAATCAGGGGCTGAGGGTCACGATTCCGTCCGTAAACTACGGCTGGAGTTTTACCCTCCCGTCTGATCTGGCGGGCCGCCCCCTTACCGGTTTTTTTTCTGGCCTGTGCTTCTACTGCTAACCTATCCATAAACTATCCTCTCCTTGAAAAGTTCTCTGCAAATTATTATTTGCCAGGTAAACTATCATGCTCCTTCGGAGCACAACAATAGATGAAAACACAATACCATATTTTCAATATAAACTGCCATGCCCCTCTGGGACACAACAATAGGTGAAAATTTTTCTGCAAATTTTCAAGATAAACTACAGTGGCCCTTTAAGCCACAACAATAAATGAAAAAATCACGACATTTTTTCAAGATAAACCATTCTTTTTTACATTTATCTAATAAGCCAAAGCCGAATAAGCCTGTAGGAGAAACTGGACGCAGTTCTGGAGGCTTTTCAGCCAGCATCCAGACAGCATCCAGACAGCATTCAGACACAGAACAACGCAGTCTGACTGACAATTTGACCTTAACCTTAATAATTATAACATCAATTCAGCTGTTAATCAATTCATCTGCCGGATTTGTCTGCCGCTCTAAATTGAAGCCCTAACTTGATTCTCCTAGTTACTGCTATTATTTAATGTCCCTGCTTGATTCCCTTAATTCAGCCCCTTACTTGATGCTCTTATTTTAAGCCCTTATCTAATTATCTTAATTTTATTATCCATTTTTATTATCCTTTTTTATGATCTTACTTAGCGCTTACACTTGACGCTTTAATAGACATTTTTAATAGGCATTTTTGTTAGGCTCTTTAATAAAGCTTTTTAATTAAGCTTTATTATAAAACCTTTACTTAAAGAGAACACTGACAGAGACATCTTTAAAGATTCTATCAATAGCTTCTCCCAGCAGGGGGGCAATGGAAAGAACTTTTAAATTTTCCAGCTCCTTACCATGATTATCCTGGGGAATGCTGTTGGTTACCACAACTTTTTCCAGAGGAGCAGATTTAAGCCTTTCCACAGCCGGACCGGAAAAAAGGGCATGAGTTCCGGCGGCATAAACATCGGCAGCCCCGGAAGCTTTAAGAGCCCGGGCTGCGGCTGTCATAGTTCCTGCTGTATCAATTATATCATCAAAGAGAATCACATTTCTCCCTTCAACTTCGCCAATAATATTCATGACCTCGGCAACATTGGCCTGAGGTCTTCTTTTATCTATGATGGCCAGAGGAATATCAAGATGCCTGGCAAAGGATCTCACCCGGCGAACCGAACCAATATCAGGGGCTACTGCGGTAAAATTACCAAGATCCATTTCAGCAAAAAATTCAACCATGATGGGAAAGGCATAGAGATGGTCTACCGGAATATCAAAAAATCCCTGAATCTGAGGAGCGTGCATGTCAATCGATAGCAGACGGCGGGCCCCGGCGGTGGTAAGCAGGTTGGCAACCAGTTTGGCGGTGATAGGATCCCGGGGACGGGCTTTTCTATCCTGACGGGCATAACCGTAATAGGGCACTACTGCTGTTATCCGGCGGGCTGAAGCCCGACGCAGGGCATCAATCATAACCAGCAGCTCCATCAGGTTCTCATTAACCGGGGGACTGGTGGGCTGGATGACAAAAACATCCGCTCCCCTGACAGTTTCCTCGATCTTGACTGAAATCTCTCCATCCTGAAACCTGCCGATCTCCTTGCTGACCAGTTCGGTTCCGAGATAATCACAGATGTCTTTGGCCAGTTCCGGGTGACAGTTGCCCGTCAGAATCTTCATCTTATCGCCATAGGTAGTCATTTTAATCCCAGGCCTCCTAGTTTATTTCTTTCTATAAAATCTTGCCGGCACTCCTAAAACCAGAGAATTATCCTCGACATCCTTTGTTACCACCGAACCTGCTCCGGTGCTGCTGCCCCGGCCCAGCTTAACCGGAGCCACCAGGGTGGTGTTGCTGCCCACAAAGACTTCATCTTCCAGTACTGTCTGGTGCTTATTCTCACCATCATAATTGGCAAAAATCGTTCCGGCCCCCACATTGCAGGAACTGCCGATGGTGGCATCACCGACATAGCTGAGATGGGGAACCTTACTGCCTCTGCCCACCCGGGATTTTTTCAGCTCCACAAAGTTCCCGATCCGGCAGGATTCAGCAATTTCGGTGCCGGGACGGAGGTAGGCATAGGGGCCGACGGTTGAGCCGGAATCCACCTGACTTCCGATAATTATACTGCCCTGCCTGACCCTGACTTCAGAGGCTATTTTAGCATTATCCAGCTGGCAGCCCGGTCCTATAATAGATCCGCTGCCTATCCGGGTACTGCCTTTAAAGTAGCTCCCGGGATAGATTATTACATCCTGTTCAATCTCCACCCCGGGTTCAATATAAGTGCAGTCTGGATCCAGCAGAGTAACTCCAGAGGCCAGATGTTTCTGCCGAATTCTCTTCTGAAGAATCCCTTCAGCCTCTGCCAGATCAGCCCTATCATTTATCCCGAGGATTTCCCGGGGATCCTCTGCTTTCAGAGGAATCAGAGGAGCTCTTTTTGAAATATAATGCATGGTATCGGGGAGATAATATTCCCCCTGCTGATTATCATTATCAAGCTGCTTGAGGGCTTCCCTGAGCAGCTGGCTGTTAAAACAGTAAATACCACTGTTGACTTCCCTGATCGCTGCCGTTTCAGAATCAGTGTCATGTTCCTCCACCACAGCCTTAATCCCGCCGGAACTGTCCCTGACTATACGGCCGTAACCTGCTGGATCATCCATCTCAGCCGTGAGAATTGTCATCCCGGCCTGCCTGTTCTGGTGTTCGGTAACCAGACCTGTTAGAGTGCTGGTATTGATCAATGGAATGTCACCATACAATATCAGGATCGGTCCCTGATGTTCTGCTATGTATCTTTCAGCCTGCTGAACTGCATGTCCGGTACCGAGCTGCCTATCCTGGCGGACAAATTCCAGTTCGCCATAACGGGAAGCTGTCTTTTTGACTTCCCTGGCCTGATGGCCCACCACACAGACAACCTTTTCGCTTATCCCGGCAGCCAGCCCCACCACATGACCAATCAGCGGTTTCCCGCCAAGCTTATGAAGAACCTTATTGCGGCTGGATTTCATCCTGGTACCTTCACCGGCCGCCAGTATTACCGTTAAAACCTCGGTCATTGCTATTCCTCCTGTTGGTCTTCCTGTTGGTCTTCCTTTTAGTCTTTCTGTTGACCTTTTCTTCCTGGCATTTCTCTTTGGCATTTCCTGTTAGCATTTTACTACTTGGCATATACTGCTAGCACTCACTGTCAGCATTTATTGTCTGGCATTTCCTGTTAGCATTTTACTGCTTGGCATATACTGCTAGCACTCACTGTCAGCAATCGTCTCTAGAATTCACTCAGTATATTTCCCTCAGCATATTCCCCATGGTATTCCAGAATAACGAAGAAATTCTATCAAAAATATATCTCTCTGTCAAATCTTATCTGCAGAAATATCTTCAGTGTCTTTTGAGGTTTATGCAAAGGATGAAGCCAGCCGCAGCAGTCCTGTCAGACCGGATTTTTGCTGCTCACCGACCTGCTGTTGTAAAATAATTAGCACCATGGGCTGTCTCAATCTTTCTGCGGCTGGCAGCCCCTTAGCTTATAAAAAAATGGCTAATAAATCTGCCGGTTATATCTTTACTCTCTGAAATGATATTTCTACCCTATCCTTTCATTTTATCGGCCTGTCTGTCCCGCCCAATCTGATCCTCTTCAGACTTAATGCCTTTTC
>PWFW01000087.1 GCA_003554225.1 Halanaerobiaceae bacterium
ACGGATGCGATGGGGTTCTTGAGCAGCTTGAGTGCCGACTGGTTGTCGCCGAACAGGTGAACAGCCTCCGTGCCCAGGTCCAGGTCCGCCATGAGCTTGCGTAGCCAAAGCGCCTCCTTCACTGCTTGCGCCGCCGCCATGTACTCCGCCTCCGCAGTTGACACCGCCACTGTTGCCTGCAGCCTCGATGACCAGCTGATGACTCCGCCGTTGAGCATGAAGACGTAGCCAGTGGTAGATCGCCTGGTGTCGATGTCCCCGCCGTAGTCAGCATCGCAGAAGCCGTGCAGGCCCTCCTCCTTGCCAAAGATGATGCCGTAGTCCGTCGTCCCAGCGATGTACCGTACCACTGCCTTGGCCGCCAGCCAGTGTGTCGTCGAGGGCTTGGACATGAAGCGCGCCAAGACTCCAACAGCGTAGGCGATGTCCGGCCGGGTACACACGGACAGGTACAGCAGGCTGCCCACCAGCTCTGCGTAGCCAAAGTGCTCCTTGTCCAGCAGGTCCGTCTCGTTTGATGTCAGCTTGGTCGCCGTGCTCATCGGGGTGGTCTTGGTCTTGCCGTCCGCCAGGCCGTACTTGGTCACCAACTCCGATGCCATGCGCCGCTGCGCAATCTTGAGCCTCCTAGCACCGCGGTCCCTCTCGATCTCGTAGCCCACAAAGATGTGCGCGTCGCCCATGTCACGCGCCTCAAATGATGTCAGCAGTGCGGCCTTGGTCGTCTCCACCAGCTTGATGTCCTTGGCAGCAATGAGGATGTCATCCACGTACACCAGCAGGTACACTTGGTCAGTCTTGGTCTTCTTGATGTACAGTCCTGGGTCCGCCTCCGATGCCGCAAAGCCGATGTCCTCCAGCTCCTTCTTCAGCCGAGTGTGCCACGCCCGGGGCGCCTGGCGCAAGCCGTACAGCGCACGCCGCATGTGGCACGCCATGCGGCTGCCGCCCTCCACGTAGCCCGGTGGCTGCATCATGTAGATGTCCTCCTCCAGTTTACCGTTCAGGAAGGCCGTCTTCACGTCCAGCTGGTGCAGCTCCAGGTCCTCCGCCGCCACCTCCGACAGCAGCGCCCGCAGGGTGGTGTGCTTGCTGACCGGCGCGTAGACCTCGTTGAAGTCGATGCCCTCTCGCTGCGCGAAGCCCTTGGCCACCAGCCGCGCCTTGTACCGCTCCACGCCGCCCGTTGCATCTCGCTTGATCTTGAACACCCACTTGACAGGGATGGGCTTGATGCCGTCCGGCAGCTTCTCCAGCGTCCAGGTGCCGTTGGCGTGCAGTGATGCCATCTCCTCGTCCATCGCGCGCCGCCACTCCTCCGCGCCCTCAGATGCCAGGGCCTCCTCGTAGGTGGTGGGCTCGCGGTACTCAGTTTGCGCCATGTTGACCTTGTACCACTCTCCGGGCTGCCTCCGCTCCCGCGCTGGGTACCGCCTCGATGCCTGCATTGCTCCCTCGGGCTCCTGCGCTGCCCGCTCCTCCACCTCGTCCGCAGCAGGCGGTCCTCCCTCGGTCTCCTCACCGTCCTCGCTGTCCTCCTCCAGCAGGCCATTGGCCTGGTGTTTACAAACACCGGTTGGTTCTCCGTCCTGGCCCATGGCCTGGTGTTGACAAACACCGGTTGGTTCTCCATCCTGGCCCATGGCCTGGTGTTGACAAACACCGGTTGGTTCTCCATCCTGGCCCATGGCCTGGTGTTGACAAACACCGGTTGAATCTCCATCCTGGCCCATGGCCTCGTCGATGGTGACGTCCCTGCTCACCATCACCTTGCCAGACTCCTCCAGCAGCACGCGGTATGCCTTGCTGTGCGGCTCGTAGCCCACAAAGACGCCCTTCTTGCTCACCGGTTCCAGCTTGCGCCGCAGGGCCTTGGGCACGTGCACGTACGCCTGCGCACCGAAGGTCCGCATCTTGGACACGTCCGGCACGCGGCCCCAGAAGAGCTCGTACGGTGTCTTGGACTTGGCCGTCGCAGGTGAGTGGTTGCGGATGTAGCACGCCGTCGCCATCGCCTCAGCCCACAGGTCCTGGTCCACTCCTGCCTCCAGCAGCATCGCCCGCATGCGCTCCACCAGGGTCCGGTTCAGCCTCTCCGCCGCACCATTCTGCTCCGGGGTGTAGGGTGCCGTGGTCTCGTGGATGACGCCCTTGCCAGCAAAGAAGTCCTTGAGCTCCGCGTTGAGGTACTCGCCGCCCCGGTCCGTCCGCACAGCCGCCAGCTTCCGTCCGCTCTGTGTCTCCAGCATGATGATGGTCTTCTTCACGACGGGGATGACTGCAGCCTTGGTAGGCACCGGCACCACGATGGACAGTCTTGAGTAGTCGTCCAGGAACGTTGCCACGTAGCGGTTGCCTCCTCGTGATGCCAGGTGCATAGGTCCGCAGACGTCCATGTGCACCAGCTCCAGCGGCCGCGATGTCCTCTCGCGCGATGTCAGGGGGAAGGGCTCTCGGTGCTGCTTGGACAGGATGCAGGGCTCGCACAGTCCGCCGTCCGCTGCCGTCTTGAACTCCTCCTCTGTCACCTTGATGCCTGTCACAATCTTGGGCAGCTTGGACAGGTTGCCGTAGCCGAGGTGCCCAAAGCGCCGGTGCCACAGCTCTGGGGTCTCCTTGGCCAGGAAGGTCTTGACGTCCAGGTACGGGTACGTCACGTCCATGCAGTACAGCTCTCCAGGTCCAGCCTTCATCTCCGCCACGCAAGCTCCGCCAGATGCCTCCACGATGCAGCCGCTGCCCGTGAACTTGGTCGTCGCGCCACGCTCCGCCGCTTGCCGCACGGAAAAGAGGTTGCTGACCGCGCCCGGCACGTACAGCACGTCCTGGAGGGTGATGGCCGCCTCGCTGGTCTTCATGCGCACGTTGCCCACGCTTGCCGCCACCGCCACAGTGTTGTTGCCGAAGGTGACCTTGATGGGCTTGTCCAGGCACCGTTCGTCCTCCAGCAGGAACTTGAAGGGGGTGATGTGCCGCGTGGAGCCGGAGTCCAGCACCCAGGTCGCCACGCCCGCGCGCACGTCCATGCCCGCCATCAGCGCCACCTCCCTCCTGCCACGTCCAGCCGCCTCGTCCTCCTTCTTCTTGCGGCACTCCGCCTTGATGTGGCCCTTGCGCCCGCAGTAGTAGCACTCCTTGTCGGCGTAGCGCGGCGTGGTAGACTTGGTAGTAGGTAGTAGGTTGTCGC
>PWFW01000222.1 GCA_003554225.1 Halanaerobiaceae bacterium
AGCCCGTCCTCCTCCACTTTCCATCTCCATCTGTCTCTGTAGTTCCAAGGCCCCCACTGAAGTTGAGTTTGACTCCTTCCAAAGGCGACTCTTCCTCATCCACAACTTTTCCGGAAACACTGTAAGGCTCATCCTCATCCCCATTAAACAAAAAGCAACCTGAAAGAATTACAGTCACCAATAAAACGAGTAAAAAGAAAAAGGACTTTCTATAAAGCAATCCTTCTCACCCTTTCTTTTTTAGATCTACCAGACCCTTTACACGGAGAGGTTTTCTTCACATGCTTTTTACCAGTAACAACCAAGGAATGTTCTCTCACCCTAATACTCCACGCCTCCTCCCTCAGGGAATACACTTCTCGAGGAAATTGCTTCCCATTTTAAAACAAGCTATGCTCCACAAAAAGAGAAAACCCAGAGTAATGGTGCCTACCATATGATAAACTTTGTTAGTATCAACCCCCAATTCTTGGTAAAAAATTGTACCTATCCTCTTATTTAAACGCTTTGCTGTATAAACCTTCAAACATTTCAACCTATTTATAAGAAAGCTATCTCCTCCCTGAAAAAACCCAAAAACCTCCGCCAATAGAACTAACGCCCCTTTTTCATTTTCCCGAAACCCAGCGTCAAATTTGTCGCGAAAACTCCCCCTCTATGATGCTAGCATCGCCCCCGGGAGAAACTTCGGATAATTACTACAAAATTTCCATATTTTCCCATTTTGCCAGACCACTCCAGCAAAGGCTTCACCTCCCGTCCTAGAAATTTCCAATAGGTAAAATATATAGAATTTTCCCCCATAGCGAAATCGAAAACTGTAGTTTTCCAACAGAAATCCTGTAGTAAACCATAAAAAACAGGAGCAGGAACCCCTAATTCGGATCCCTGCTCCCTTTTCCTTTTCCTAAGGCCGCAAAGCCTTCTCTACCTCACTCTCGTACCCATTGTCTAGCAGGAACTGTATCAGCGCTGTTTCTACCAACTCCCTCTGGCTCATTCCCCTGCTGTCACAGAACCTTTCTAGCAGGTCCACCGTCCTCTCGCTCATGTATATGGTCTTTGACTTCCCCGCTCCAGGTACCGTGTAACGAGCTATCTGCCCGTTCTGCTTGGCATTGCCATTCCTCAGGATCTCCTCCAGCTCTGACTGGTTGCTTGCCAGGAACTCCAGCAGGGGGATATACTTTTCCAGCTCTCCTAGCCCATTTCCCTCTGCCTCAACAGGCCCCGGAGTAGTTTCTTCTTCTGTATCTTCTTTCCTTGTTTCTTTCGGGACGACTTCCTTTCCCTCGCTCTCCTCTTTGGGAATGTACCTCTTCAGGTCCGCTGACCATACGTAGCCCATCTCACCCATATAGTCGGCCATCTCCTGCATGTCCCTGAAGCCTGCTTTTTTGGCTGCTTCCATGGGATCTGGATTCTCCCCCTCCAAGTTTTCCACTACCTGCCTCACTCTAGGGGGCAGTATGTCCCTACCTCTACCCGGGACCCAGTCCTTGGGGATATAGGCTTCACCATCCCACCTGTATTCCCGGCGGCGCATAAAGGTGTCCAATCCCCTCCAGTTGGTATAGCCCAGCTCTGCGGCTATCTCTTTCCGAGTCTTTCCCTCTTTTAGGCCAGCCTTGATAGCTTCAACCCTTTCCTCGGGGTCAAACTTCCTCTTGCCTTTTTCCTTTTTCATATGAGCTCAGCCGCCTCTTTCATCTCGTCCGGGGTAGAGTGAGTGTATATGGAAGTGACCGCCAGGGAAGAGTGTCCGAGGATCTCCTGCAGGGTGACCAGGCTGACATCATTGTTCCTTGCAAGTTCTGAGGCGAAGAAGTGGCGGAAGGAGTGGGCAGTGGCTTTCTTCTTCACCCCAGCCCTCTGAGCTGCCTTTCTGATCTCCATGTTGACATATTTGCTTGACAGTCCGGAAGATTTCCTGGATACAAAGACCCTATTGGAACCCTTTTCAATGCGCAGGTGCTCTATATAAAACCTGATTGCCACCTTTAGGGTTGAGCTCAGCGGAACCACCCTACCTTTTGCACCCTTCCCCTTTCTGATCCGGATAGTCCCCTCTGAAAAGTTCAGATCTTCAAGCTGTAGAGATGTGGCCTCCGATATCCGCATACCCGTTTTGGCCAGGCATAGAGTCAGGACCTGAACCGTAGGGTGCTGTATGTTTTCTATGATCCGCTGGACTTCTTCCCGGTTCAGAAATTCTTTAGACTTCACGGGCACTTTGATGGGTTCTATACCATGGGCAAGGTTGTTCTCCGTCAGCTTTTTCCTGTAGCAGAACTTCGCGAAGGAGCCAAATATCCTCTGGACCCTTGACCGGGAGTTGGGCTGGAGGCCTTTCTTCCTGAGGTGTGCAAGGTAGCTTTCGAGCTCGTCTACATCCACCTCAGATAGGTATACCGGCCTGTTGGCCTTCTCTTCAAGGTAGCGCCTGAAGCTGTTCAGCTCTAACTGATAGCCTTTTATGGTAGTCCCGCTTCTCTCCTGATTTTCCAGATAATCAACAAACTGACCAATAGCCTCTGAAAAAAGCATAACTGTTCGCCTCCTTTGCTCTGTGTAAATCCTTTTCCGAATAATCCTCAAGGTTATAATATATATTCCAATTGCCATTTAGCACAAGGGGGGAGAAGAGGGAGATCAGAACTCCCTCTTCTTCTGCTACTGTTAATGTATCAAATACTCCAAATTGTTGTCCGAACGGACCCTGCTCAGAGTAACGCCGTTTAGCTGTCCAGATAAAACAATGTATTTAAAAACTTTTCCATAAAGCCGCGGCCTCCGGACCCGGGTCCAATTATGCCCCCATATCTGTGCAGCAGTGTATTTTCCTGGAGGCATACGATTGATTCTGCTCTGAATCTTACTTTCCAATAAAAATCTGGTGGGTATACCCTTAACGGAAAGGTTCCCCCTTCTGTACTGTTGAAAAATTTCTTTCAAGACAAAAAGCTCCTTTCTATTTTAGGTGGGAGCGGGGGACTTCCCCCGCCCCCGGAAGGTTAGCTAGCTCTGATGCGAACCCCTGGTTTCTCCACTCCGAGGGATTTCCCGGGGAAGATTATCAAATTGATCCCCGAACAGAAAATATGTTTCTTCCCCGGTTCCCCGGTTTTTTACAGGGGGTCCCGTTTGATACGAACTGCCTTGGTTACGTTCTCC
>PWFW01000271.1 GCA_003554225.1 Halanaerobiaceae bacterium
ATTGTCAAAAACGAAAATGATATTGTTATGGTTGACACTAGAAAATTTATGGAATCAGCCTTTATTATTCACAATACTAATTTATAGGAGAAAATATGAATCAAACTCGAACAGTATTTAAAACTCTAATAACAATAATTATTCCGCCGGTGGGAGTTTTTCTAAAAGTAGGATTTTCAAAACATTTTTGGATTAATTTAATATTAACATTCCTAGGATATTTTCCAGGATTATTACATGGTCTTTACGTTTTAACAAAAAAATAGGAGAAAAATCATGGATTTCACAGAACCTTTATTCTATCTTATTGCTTTGATCGGTGCAGGTTTAGTTGGGGCAGCAAGTGCGATGTACAAAAGATTAGCTGAAAGATTTAATTGGTTGGACGAACTAGATGCAGACGAAGTTATTGATGAATATGTTTATAAAGGAATTCAATGGGGTAAAACTCATTTACGTGAATTAGCAGAAAAGCATGCTAAAGATGTAGATCTAGGCGCTCCTGAAGTAATTGATGATATTGTTAATTGGGTTATGCCAAAAACGCCTAAAGCTGCTTCAAAATTAGGTTATAATAAAGAATATGTTAGAGAATTAGTTGAGTCACGCATTAGGGATCTCTAAATGCTAATCACAATAATGCAATTTAAACCACTTATATTGCTTTGTGCTTATCTTTTTAGATTCTTTTTTGACATGTATATTGATTTTAAAGATTATAAATTAAGAGAAAAATATGTAAAAGGGAAAAATTAACATGGATATTCAATCTTTTTTATTAATTAATTTGCTGAATGCTGTTACTAGTATTATCCTTTTTCCAATTGGAATATTAATAGTAATGTTAAGTATTAAAATTGTGCATTATATGACACCTTATGATTTAAAAGGGATATTCGAAAAAGGAGTTTCAGGAGGAGCAGTTATCTTAGCATCTGCGTTTCTAGGAATATCGCTAATTATTGCAGCATCTTCATTTTAGGTGTTTTATATGAAATATTTAATTTTCATATTTTTTATCTTTCTGATTGGTTGTCAAGATGAAGTTATCAAAGACAACGATATTGAAAATGATGAAATTATAGAAGAGTCTGAAAAGGACGAAGACACTAAAGAAGAGCCTGAGAAAGATACCAAAGAAGAACCTGAAAAGGGCAAAGATATAAACTGTGAGAAGATAATTGAATCTTGGCAATCAATCAAAGGATATGATTACGTTTGGGGCGGAAATAGATTTAGAGATGGTGGGTTTGATTGTAGCGGTGCAATTTGGAAGGTTTCAAAATTAATTGGTAAGCCAATACCGAGAACAACTAGTAAAAAATATTTCCTATCTACTGATAGTGAAGAATTACACTGGTCAGAAGGAAAATGTGGGTATATAGTTTGGTGGACACTACAATCAGATAGACCATATGGACATTTAGGCATGCATACTATTCAACCTAAATTTTGGCATTCTGGTTCTTCATCAGGACCAACGGAAGCAACACATTGGCAAGGAGGGTTTTGGGATCAACATTTTGAAGCGACTAAAAAATTCTATAAATAATCTAAAGAATTTCAATTTTTTGCCGGTGTCAAAAGGAAAAGATATGCTTATTTTAAAAAATTTAGAATTAGTTTCAACAGATGGTAAAAATCCACTATTTAAACAACAAAAATCGACGCAATTATCATTCCAAGATATAAAAGATAAAGTTTCAGTTTTTGAAGAAAATCTTAATGAATTAAAAGAGAATGTTAATCATACTAATCAGTTATTAGAAGAAATAAGAGATATATTATCATCTGGTCAAATATACACATCAATCAATAATCAAAATATAAACACTAATCAAAAAATGTATATTCCTGATCCAGAATTTAATACTTCTAAAACTAGCAGTAAGAAAACTAAAGACACAATTAGTGATTCAGATGATTTAACAGATACATTGAAGTCATTAACTGAAATTACTGGAGGCAAGAATGAAGATAATTGGAGCTGATATTGGTACTATGAACATAGTTACTGCATCAATGATGGAAGATAGCAAAATGCAATTTAAGACAATGCGTAATATGTTCTTACCAATTTCAACAGATACATTAGAAACTAATGAGTTAACAGATACTCAATTAGATTATGTAGTGCAAAAAGATGAAGATGGTGACGATAAAGTATATATATTAGGTGAAGATGCATTTAGATTTTCACAAATATTCGGTAGTGATATTCGTAGACCGATGTCAAAAGGAGTTATTTCAGCTGGCGAAATTGATGCAATTGACGTATTAACTGTCATGCTAGAAAAATTAGTTGGTAAAGTAGAAGTAGGAAAGTCAATTTATTCAATTCCGGCGCAAGCTGTTGATCTAAGAACTCCACCAGTATTATATCACGAAAAAGTATTTAATAAAATATTTAAAGCATTAGGGTATGATTCAAAAGGAATTAATGAAGCGTTGTCAATAATTTATTCGAATTGTCGAAATAGTAATTTTACTGGTATCGCTATTAGTTTTGGTGCAGGATTAACTAATGTTTGTTGTGCATATAAAGGTCAACCAACGATTACTTTTGCAGTGTCAAGAGGTGGAGATTGGATTGATGAAAATGTAGCTAGTAGCACTGGTACAGTATTATCAAGAGTAACTAGCGTTAAAGAAAGAGAATTGGATTTGATTAATCCTGTTGAGGGTAAGAAGAAAGAGAAGAGAGTAAGAGAAGCTATAACTTTTTATTATGAAGATTTGATTGAATACGTATTGAATGTATTTGAAGAGCAATTTAATAAGAATGCTGATGGATTAAGTATTGATGAAGAAATGCCTATTGTGGTGAGTGGTGGAACAAGTAAACCACATAATTTTGTTGAATTATTTAAGAAGGTGTTTGAGAGCAAGGGTGATTTTCCTTATGATATATCTGAAATAAGACATGCCACTGACCCATTAAATGCAGTGGGGAAAGGTTGTTTGATTTATGGATTGTGGGAAAATTCTAAAAGTTGACACCGGCAAATTTTTGATCTGATTCGATTTTTTGCCGATGTCAAAAAGGAAAAAGTATGATTAGTACACAAACATTATTTGAAGGATATTTACTTTCAGACAAAACAATAGTATGTGATTGGAAAAAATTTGAAAGATCTGGAGTTATATTCATAGTAG
>PWFW01000158.1 GCA_003554225.1 Halanaerobiaceae bacterium
CCCCTGATAAATCTAAAGAATTATCCAGTATAAGAAATATCAGCACAAAACTATTCAGTCTGATGATAAATTTCCTTTAGTCTGCTCTTCATCTTCTCCAGAGCCCGGGCCCTGTGGCTGACAGCATTTTTCTCCTCCAGGCTCAGTTCTGCCAGGCTTTTTCCCCTTTCGGGAAGATAAAAGACCGGATCGTAACCAAAACCCCGCTCACCGCGAAACTCAGTAAGTATTCTGCCCTCCAGCCTGCCCTCCACAGTTACCTCCAGATTTCGCTCCGGATCAACCAGAGCAGCTACAGTACAAAAAGCTGCCTGTCTTCTTTCAGCGGGGATATCCTTCATCAGCTCTAACAGGTGGCGGTTATTATCCTGATAACTGGCATCAGGACCGGCAAAACGAGCTGAATAAACACCTGGCCTGCCGTTTAGGGCCTCCACCGCCAATCCGGTATCATCTGCCAGAGTTAAGAGACCTGTCTTTTCTGCTCCTGCCCGGGCTTTAAGCAGAGCATTTTCTTCCAGAGTACTGCCGGTTTCAGCAACAGCAAAATCCAGCTTGAGCTCCTCAGGAGAGAGTATTTCAAACTTTAAATCCCGGTACTTTTCCTTAATTTCGGCAACCTTATCCTGATTTCCGGTGGCTATCAGCAGTTTTTTCATCTACTCTTCATCCTCTATCTCCAGAACTGATTTCTGGAAGCTGATTATTTCCTTGATGCCGATCTCGGCCAGATCAAGCAGCCGGTTGAAGTCCTCCCGGCTGTAGGGCTCTTTTTCAGCAGTTCCCTGAACTTCAATAATTCTGCCGGACTCAGTCATGACAACATTGAGATCAACCTGGGCCTGATGGTCCTGCTTATAACAGAGATCCAGATAATACTCATTCTCAACAATTCCGGCGCTGACGGCAGCCATAAATTCCTGCAGAGGGGAACGAGAGACCATTTTTTCTGCCAGCATATATTGAACTGCATCATAAAGCGCTACATAGGCGCCGGTGATGGAAGCAGTTCTGGTTCCCCCATCAGCCTGGATTACATCACAATCGATCCAGATAGTTCTTTCTCCTATCAGGTTCAAATCCAGCACAGCCCGGAGAGAGCGGCCAATTAGACGCTGGATTTCCCGGGTACGGCCGCTGATTTTGCCCCGGGCAGCAGCTCTGATATTTCTCTCCTGGGTGGCCCGGGGAAGCATGGAATATTCAGCAGTCAACCAGCCCTGATTTTCCCCCCGCAAAAAGTAGGGTACCCCATCTTCCACCGAAGCGGTACAGATAATTTTTGTATCTCCTGCGGAGATTAAAACCGAACCTTCAGCATATTTGGTATAGTTTCTGGTGATCTCAATCGGTCTTAACTGTTCCCGGGCTTTTTCCCGTATCTCCTTTTCATTCTCTGACACCTGCATCACCTTCTGTATAATTTATTTTACCCCTGGTTCCTTTTTACCCCTGGTTTCTGTCACAAAAATGGGTTGACTTCATTTTCCGGAATTCTTCAATTTGCCAGCTTTTTTATTTCCATTATTTTCTCTCTTTCTCCCGGGGAATCTTTCTGAGATATTTTTCCATTATTTGTAGGGCTGTATCTGCTTCAACTTCAGCCAGCAGTCCAGCTGCTGCCAGCAGGTAATCATCATCCAGGTAAAAATCGGGATTTTTAGGAGTTAATTTTTCCTCCTCCAGCTGATTTTCCTGAAGTACGCCGGCTAAAACCAGCTCTGGATTTTCATTATGAACAATAATGCCCCCCGTACCAATAACATTTTTTATTTCTGTTAAATCCTTGCCCTCCTGAATGAAACTGGCTCCCTGAGGGGTATAGATGGTTCTAAGAGAGCCGGCATGGCGGGAAGCTGCCAGCCTGACAGCTTCTCTGCCCAGCATATTTTCCAGCTCCATCTCCCTCTGATTAACAGGCAGATATTCTGACTGCTGACAGATTTTAGCAACATAGCTTTCCAGGTTCTCCAGCTCAAGTTCTTCATTATAAAGGCGCAAATAAAGTTCCTGCCAGCGGCGAGTTTTAACGAGCTGAAATAAAGCAGCGGCACAATAGCGCATGCCCAGGTCACCCTCTACTGTCCGTTTTAAAAAGGGTTCCTCCAGCCCCCGCTGACTGACTCCCGAACGCGCAGGCGTTCCAGCAGCCGCACTGTGGATATCGGTGGTGGCGCCACCAATATCAACTACCATCAGCTCACCCCATCCCTCTGTTTTTTTGCTCCCCCGGGCTAAAATATCTGCTGCACTAAGAACAGCAGCAGGTGTAGGCATAACTATATCATCAATCAACTCTCTGACTCGATCCAGACCCCGGGCTTTTACAATTCTTTCCAGGAAAATTTTTCGGATCAGCTCCCTGGCCGGTTCGATATTTAATTTCTCCAGCTCCGGCATGACATTTTCCGTAAGATAAAATTCCTTCTTTCCTTTATCCAGGAGATCCGCCACCCGATCGGCGGCAGATCTGTTGCCGGCTACTAAAATGGGCTCTTCAAGGCGGGAATCGGCGAGCAACCTGGCATTGTGAAGGATTATTTCCTGATTGCCGCCATCGGTGCCTCCTGCCAGCAGAATAATGTCAGCCGCCAGCTCTTCCAGTTCGGTTATATCCCCTCCGGTTAGCTCATAACTGTAGGTTTTAACCACCCGGCTGCCGGCACCCAGAGCAGCTCTCCGGGCTGCTTCAGCTGTTAAACCAGGCACCAGACCGATGGCTGCAATTCTCAACCCTCCTGCGGCGCTGCTGCAGGCCAGCCGATAATCTGACTGCTGCCAGCCAGGGATCCTATCCAGAGCCTGCTTCAGCCCGATATTAATATCTTCTTTAACGGTGGTGCAGGCCTGAGATCTGGCCAAAAGCTCTGCTTCTTCCAGATCAAAGGAGGCCACTTTGGTATAGGTGCTGCCAATATCAATTAAGAGAGCAGATAGCATTTTTGTTCTCCCGCTCTTCTGTTAGATCCTGCCACAAATCAGCGATGGCTTCCTGAGGTCTGGTCCCAGGAGGACAGGTCCGATCATAGCCCATATTGAGGAGGAGTCCCCTGACTCCCTCCCAGGAGCGCTTGCCAATAACCAGATTGCCGCCTACATAGAGAATAATATCTGAAATGCCGGCCTCAACACATTTATCCCCTAGAC
>PWFW01000064.1 GCA_003554225.1 Halanaerobiaceae bacterium
AAACAGATCTTGATATGACGATACTGCTTGAAATTTTTACCCTAATCTCTTCTCTGCTGACCGTATTTGGGTCGGGCGGTTAATCTATCAATATAGGGAACAAAGCCGTTCATGATGACAATGGAAAATGCTACTCCTCCGGGTGAAACCCATAAATCTGCCACAAAAAACCTGAAAAAGGCAAGCAGTATTCCTATACCAATTCCGAATAATATCTGTCCCTTGCTGGTTAAAGGGCAGGTTACCCAGTCAGTAGCCATGAAAAAGGCTCCAAAGAGCAGTCCTCCTCCCAGCAGATGAAAGAAGGGCTGATCGCTAAAAATTAAGGCCAGGACAAAAAAAGTTGAGATCATGGTTACCGGGATATGGGGTTTAATATGACCGCGAACTATGAGAAAAATTCCGCCTGCCAGCACAGCCAGAACCGAAGTTTCTGCAGGAGCCCCACCCTGATAGGCAAATATCATTTCACTTATTTCCGGAATAGCCAGACCTTCAGATGCAGCATAAAGCGGGGTGGCGGTTGCTACCAGGTCAAGCACCTCCAGATCATGCAAATAGGGCTCAAAAACCTCGCTGATTCCCAGGATAAAAGGTGCCAGATAAACCAGGGAGGAACGGCCAAATAAAAGAAGAATTCTGGCTGATAATGCCGGATTAAATCGATTTCTTCCCAGGCCGCCCATTGCATCTCTAACAATAGCAGTGGCAAAAAATCCTCCGAAGGTATATAGAGGAACCATAGCCCACCAGACAGTTGGAGGTAAAATTAAACCCAGGAAAAGTCCGCTGATCAAAGCCGTTCCATCGAAGAGGGTAATCTCTTCTCCTTTATATTTCCGGGCAACAACCTCTCCCAGCAGAGCCCCGGTAATGGTGCAGGCCAGCATTAATATAACCCTACCGGTTCCCAGCATAAATAGAGATACTACAGTAACCGGAAGCAGGGCGATCAAAATATCACCCATGGCAGATGAAATTGTTACTCCGGAATGAAAATGGGGTGCTGGACTGGTTTTAATTGGACTTCTATCAATACTCATTAACTATTACCTCCTTCAGCTGCCTGTTCTCTCCTGGCTCTGATTTCCTGCTTGCCCATCCTAATCTGCTGAGCTATTGGTCTGTGAGACATGCAGACATAGGAGCAGATACCACATTCAATGCAGTCAAAGATATCCCAGACCTCGGCGGCTTCATCAATCCGCCCCTCTTCTAAACAGACACTCAGGTAACTGGGGTAGATTAATACCGGACAGCCGTCATTACATTTATTGCACCTGACGCAGGGACGCATTTTTTTAGTTTTACCCATGCCTGCTGGAATGGCAAGTAGGCCGATGGTTCCTTTGCTGACAGGAATTGTCAGGTCTTCTATGGCAACCCCCATCATTGGGCCTCCATTTATTACCATTGTAGGTTTATCACTTTTTATGCCGCCGCACTGTTCCAGGACATGCTCAACAGGTGTCCCGATGGCAATCATGTGGTTGCCTGGCTCACCGATATTCTGACCGCTGACTGTTAATACCCGTTCAATCAAAGGTTTATCATAGGCAACTGCTTCATAGATGGCAATGGTGGTGCCGATATTCTGAACCAGGACACCGATATCAAAGGGCAGCCCTCCAGAAGGAACCTGTTTGCCCAGGGCAGCCTGAATCAGCATTTTTTCTGAACCCTGGGGATATTTGGTAGGCAGCTCATCAACACAGATCCTGGGATCATCGTTGGCTTCTTCCATGATCTTAAGGGCATCCCGTTTGTTGTCTTCCGTATATATCATAGCCTGCTCCGCCCCTGAAGCTTTAAGCAGCAGCTTTGTCCCCTCAATCAGCTCTTCAGCTTTTTCCAGCATCAAACGATGATCAACGGTCAAATAGGGTTCACATTCAGCTCCGTTAATCAGGACAGTTTCAATAGTTTTATCCTTGGGAGGCTGCAGCTTTACGGGAGTGGGAAAGGTTGCTCCCCCCATTCCCACAATTCCGGACTCCTGGACTATTTCAATTATTTCATCTGCAGTTACCTCTGCTGGATCTCTCACCTGCTCGGTGTATTTCTCCGGCTGTTCTTCTGCAACTTTGATTATAACACAATCAGCCTTTTCATTGGGACCGATGGGGCATTGCAAGATATCCAGCACTTCTCCGGAATAGGGGGCATGGACAGCGGCACTGATATCTCCTTCAGGTTCGCCGATTTTCTGGCCCAGCTCTACCTGATCACCTGGCTCAACCAGAGGATGGCAGGGTGCCCCGATATGCTGTTTTAAAGAAACTTTTACTTTCTCCGGGCGATCAAGTCTGGTTATTTTTTTGTCTGATGTTAGTACTTTAAAATAGGGTAATTTAATTACCCCGGGAATTAAATCCCTATCAATCTTCATTACAATTCCTCCTCAGATAACAGGATTAAGGAAAATTAGTTCTATATCATTTTTATGAAGCTACAGCATTATTATGAAGCTACAGCATTATTATGAAACAACAGCATTATTATGAAACAACAGCTAAATATCAGTAAGCTTAAATAAATGATCGAAAATTTTCAGCAAGAGTCAGTGAAAAAATCAAGATAATACCTAAATCTTTTTAAGAATAGATAATGTCTAATTTTTCAATAAAATATAGCTTTATCTCAAAAATTGATAATACTGAGGCGTTCAATAATATATTGCTATCTCTCAAGAATTGATAATACTATATCACTCAAAACTAGATACTGTAATATCAAATCTCTCAAGTGTAAATAATGATATGATATATTTCTCAACAGCAAATAATGCTATGCCAGAGCTCTTTAAGAATAGTGAATCAATATCTTTCAAGAATAATAAAGCCCAGGAAAAGAATAATAAAGCCCAGGAAATTATTGCTGTTACTCGCCAGGAGGTTGAATATTTTTCTTTTTCGCCGAATAATCTCTTCCTAAATAATAGTTTAACCAGGATGAGGTCTGGTTTAATTCCCAGTTGACAGGGGGAATATATTCCAGCTGTTCCTCTTCCCCGTAAGGTTTCAGGCGTTCATAGCTCCGGACATAGATGCACTCCTTCTCTTCGGGATAAACCTCGCACCAGCCATCCTTGCTGCCACCACAGGCCCCATTACGCTGATTTTTGGGGCACTGGGACATCGG
>PWFW01000265.1 GCA_003554225.1 Halanaerobiaceae bacterium
GAAGCCCGGGAGGAGAAAAACTTTGAACTGGCCGACAGGATTCGGGATGATCTTGCAGAGCTGGGAATAGAAATCAAGGATACCCCCCGGGGGCCGGAGTGGAAGTTGAGAGGCAGTGATAACGATGGAGGTTAAACCTCAGGCCAGGCTGATTGATTTTGATGAGGAGGCCGAGAACAAGATTGCCACAGCTGCCCGACTCTGCTATTCCCGGCAGGGAGCCGAGGAACTGCAGCAGCAGATGTCCCGGGAGGAGAAGGAAAAGCTGGTCAGGAAAATTTTAGATTTAGGTCACTATTCCACCCTGGAGCATGCCTATTTTACCTTTCATATTATCTGCAGCCGGGTCACCAGCCATCAGCTGGTCCGCCAGCGCGTTGGAGTTTCCTACAGCCAGCGCTCCCAGCGCTATGTTCAGGAGGACGGCTTCTCTTATATTATCCCTCCCAGCATAAAAAGAGCCGGTGGACAGGTGCTTAAAGAGTTTAAGGAGCACTATCAGCAGAGCCAGAAGCTCTATGACCGACTGCTGGATGAAGATATTCCGGCTGAAGATGCCCGTTTTCTGCTGCCGGCCATTAAGACCAATCTGGTGGTTACCTACAATGCCCGCTCTCTCTACCATTTTTTTTCGCTGCGCTGCTGCAGCCGGGCCCAGTGGGAGATTCGCAGTCTGGCAAGACAGATGCTCAAGCAGGTCCGGGAGGTAACAGCTGTGCTCTTTGAAAAGGCCGGCGCTGACTGTGAGGTTAAGGGAGAGTGTCCCGAAGGTGATTTAAGCTGCGGCCGGATTGAGAAGCTAAAGTCCAATCAGGAGCAGGGCAGCGGGAGATAATATTCTGGATCTATATAATATGCAAAAGGAAAAAATGAACAGATAAAGGCGGCAGGATTGAGAAGAATCAGAGGGAAGGGGAGGAGGCAGATTATGGCTAAAATTCCAGGCCGCAACCCGGTGCTGGAGGCTCTGGCTGGACCTCGGCGGCTTGAAGAAATTTTTCTGGCAGAAAACAGTCGGGGTGAGGCTGTGGAGAAAATTATTGCTGGAGCTGAAGAGCAGGGGGTGAAGCTGACCCGTGTCACTGAGAGCCGGATTGCTGAGCTGGCCGGTACTGACAATCCCCAGGGAGTGGTGGCTCTGGGTGAGGAACTTAAAAACCCCGGACTGGGAGAACTGCTGGAACAGGTTTTTGCTGATTACGACAATCCCCGTTTTCTCCTGCTGGATCAGATCCAGGACCCCTATAATTTCGGGGCGCTAATCCGGACTGCTCGAGCTGCCGGATTTGCCGCTGTTATCTATCCCAAAAACCGCTCCTGTCAGGTGACGCAGACGGTAGTTAAAGCCAGCGCCGGGGCGGTGGAGTGGATAAATCTCTGCCAGGTTACCAATTTAAACCGGGCTTTGACCCGGCTGAAGGAGACCGGCTGCTGGATTGCTGGAGCTGATGCTGCCGCCGAGCAGCTCTATTATCAGGCTGATCTGACCGGTGCTCTGGGATTGGTGATCGGCAGCGAGGGCAGCGGACTCAGGCGGCTGGTCCGGGAAAACTGCGATTTTCTGGTGGCTATTCCGGTTCTGGATCATCCCGGCTCTCTCAATGCTTCGGTGGCAGCCGGTATTATTATATTTGAAACAGTCAGACAGAATAAAATTTTAACTTGACTAAAAAAAATTAAGCAAGTATAATGATAGTGTATAAAGGGAGGGGATGTCGGTTGAAAGGAAATGCCCAGGAAAGGATCAGCTATGAGGATTTTACCCAGATGTCTGATGATGAACTGATTGAACATATTCATCAGGGCGACTGTGAAGCGCAGGAAGTTTTGATCAAGAGGTATAAGAATTTTGTGCTGGCTAAATCGCGTTCCTATTTCCTGGTTGGAGCTGACAGGGAAGATATTGTTCAGGAGGGTATGATTGGCCTTTATAAAGCAATTCGTGATTACCGGATCGAACGTCTTGCTTCTTTTCGGGCCTTTGCTGAACTCTGCATAACCCGTCAGATCATCACCGCTATCAAAGCAGCTACCAGGCAGAAGCACCAACCTTTAAATTCCTACATTTCTTTGAATAAACCAATCTATGACGAAGAGTCGGATCGGACCCTGCTGGATGTTTTAAAAAGCGGCAAACTCAGCAATCCCGAGCAGCTTTTCATCGGCAAGGAGACCTACCAGCTGATTGAGGGCGAGATCAATCAAATGCTCAGCGACCTGGAGTATGATGTTCTCCAGGAGTATCTGGAGGGTAAGTCCTATCAGGATATTGCCGACTCCATTGATAAGCATGTGAAATCGGTGGATAATGCTCTCCAGCGGGTCAAGCGCAAGCTGGAGGATTTTCTTGAGAAAAATAATATCTGCTGATATCCAGTTAAAGCTTCTCTCCGTCAGGTTTTATCGGGATCTGCACCGGCAGGCTTAAGTCTCAGTTAGAGCAGTCTTTTGCAGGAGCAGAAAAAACTCGTTAAACCTCACCAAATCCACAGTTAAAACTCAAGAATCCCATGATAACACAGCAGTGTTTAAGATAAATAAAAGAATGTTAACCAGCCTGTTCCGTTCCTGCTTTTCCCAGGGCGGAGACTGGTTTACATAACTTTTGTCTGCAATTTTTTGTTAAACCTTCAGGTTTCCAGGGTGCAGCAAGATATTAAATTAATTCCAGAGTGCAGCAAGTTGCTGGTTTAATAAATACAGAGTAATACAGCCTTTTTACAAGCAAATCACCTTGCCCCTTTAGAAAAACCTGCCCCTTGAGAAACAAAGGGAGAGGAAAATATTGCGGTATGTTTTCAAATTATTTTTTTAAACCCGGCAGAGAGTTCAGTTTATATTACCGGGTCCTGGTTTATAGAATTACGAAAAAAATAAATCCAGATGATTCTGCCGGCATGATTGTCATCGCAAGAAGTTTTAACGCTATCAGCTTTTGAAGAATACTAACAGGATTAGAAATCAAAGGAGGATGAGAAAAAAATGGCAAAGGAAAAGTTTGAGAGGACAAAGCCCCATATTAACATTGGAACGATCGGTCACGTTGACCACGGCAAGACCACGCTGACAGCAGCGATCACCAAGGTTCTGGCTAACTACGGTGGAGCAGAGGTGAGAGCCTTTGACA